>JACZRV010000036.1 GCA_022574555.1 SAR324 cluster bacterium | reverse complement strand
GGTGAGCACCGTCACTGCATAGCCCGCCAGATCGGCCACTGCGGTGGCGAAGGTGAAGGAGCCATTGCTGTTGAGGGTCAGGCCGTCGGCGTCATTGTTTTGCAGCACCACGGTGCCGGTGAGACCGGATAGGGTGCCGCCCACCGAATAGTCCGCTATCTCATCCGCCACGTTGTCTTCAGAATCTGTTTCATGCCCACCCTCTTCCTCCGCCGCGCAGCCATAGAGCAGGAAGGGGGTCAACAGCAACAAGATAGCCCATGTTTTCATAGAACTAGAATCTCCATGCAATTTGTAACCGTGGTGCCTGGCCATGCACCGGAAGGACAGGAAGCAGGCTCACTTGGCCGGGCGGTGAGGGTTCATCCAGGTAAATCCAGCCGGAAAGGGAGACCAGGCCCAGCGCCAGCAGAAAAGCCGCATCAGAGTTGGTTTTCGACTGCGCTCCCTGTGCCTTCTCCTGCTCGATTTCATTTTTCATAACACAAGGGAAAAAAATCGCAAGCAGTTTCGTGAAGTGATTGCCGCGTTCCGGCACCGTTTATCACTCCAGGCATGGGTCTTTATCCGCACGCCGCGTGCGCGCCGGGATGGTGCTGATCAATATCTGATCGGCGGCTACGGCTTCGCCAGGAGCAGCAGGTGGCGGAGTGGGAGGGCGTGTCATGACATGTTGGATACCGATTTCCGAATAAACCCCCATGGACAATTTTCCGGCCACCCGCATCTTCCCCACTTACATTCGATCCACCCGCCTTGAAACCCGTGCCATGCCCCACCAGAATCGCGTCACCCCCTTCAATGAACTGATCGCCACCCCGGCCCGTGGAACCCTGATGGGGAACCGGGGCATCCTGCACGATGAACGGAGGACACTGACTCATTTATGGCGTATCCTTTCGGTTGTGGGGGTAACCTTTTCCGATTACCCAGGATACCCGGCTTCCGCACATCGGGTCAAAACACAACTTTTGGTCATAGCTCTTTCCCGAGGATTACTGAGGCTGAGCTTGCACCTGGATTGGCGAGTCGGTAAATGAACCGAATGGAATCCCAAGCGACCTCTGCCGTCATACCCAACGAAAAACTTACGCGCTGGGTCATAGCAGGTCTCACCCTGGTGGTCTTTGTCGGCGTGAGCTTTGTCTTGTTTGGCCTCGGGGATCGACCAAGTGCTGAAGGCAGATCCATCCTTCCCGAGATCAATGCCTCGTTGAATGGGTTGTCCAGCCTGTTCCTCATCGTCGGCTATGTGCTCATCCGACAACGCAAGATCACGGCTCACAAGAGCTGCATGCTCACCGCCTTTGTCCTGTCGTCGCTGTTTTTGATCACCTACCTGATTCACCATTACCAGGTCGGCTCGGTGCCTTTTGAGGGCCAGGGATGGTTGCGCGTGCTCTATTTCAGCCTGCTGATACCGCACGTAGTTCTGGCAGCGGTCGTGGTGCCCTTGGCCCTGACCACGATTCACAGGGGCTGGAAAAGCCGATTCGACAAGCACGTGCGCATCGCCAGGTGGACATTGCCGATCTGGCTATTCGTGTCGGTCAGCGGCGTCCTCGTGTACGTGATGCTGTACCAACTGGGCGGATAACCAGAGTTATTGTCAAATGTTGGTTTCTAAGGTGGTCAGGAGCCTGTCCGACGAACCCCTTGGAGTACGACTCACGAGAAAAACGAGGCTCAAAATGGCCCTTTAATCGACGATTTCTTGTTATCGAGGGGTTTGAAGACCCCCTGAAACTGCCGATTTTGGGTTTGTCGGACGCGCTCATATGTGAACAATTTATCGCTCCCATTAAGTAGGTCACCTCTAGGCGGGGTAACACCGTCTTCCCGCCCCGGCCTCAGATTTACTTGTCTCCCCCATTCTGCTTTGCCTGTGACCTGGCTGGCGCCGCGCCGGCCTTGGCCCACGATGTGCCCTCCCCAAATTGGCGGGCGACGCGATAGGCTTTGCGCGCTGCGGATTCATAGCGGAATTTGTGTTGGGAATTGGAAGCTCTGTCCGTCGGCCCGGTGGGACCCAGTTTGGCCAGCCGGGTGTAGGTGTCCCCGATGTGTTGCTGGGTTCGGCCGAACAGGCGGGGCGACTTGCTGCGGTCGATCGCGTTAAGGGCCGATTTAAAGGAATTCAATGCTTTCTTAGATTGCGTCCTGGGGAAATTGCCCTCGGCCAGCCGCATGTGGGCCACACCAATCTGGATATATGCCTCCGCGAATTGATCGGGAAATTCGATGGCCGTGAAGGTTTGCAATGCCTCCTGATAGTATCCCATGGCCTGGTTCATCTGGTCTTCGATCATGCTGCCGGTGGCGCTGTCTCGGTAGCCGTTGCCCATGAGGATCAATGTCGAGGCATAGGTCTCCCGGTCGGTTGTGGGCGTGGCCACCTCGAGTGCGGCGCCGTAGGCCTGGATCGCCCGGTCAAGATTCTCGCCGCGCTCTTCAATGACCGACAATGCGTGAAATGTTTTGCCCAATTCGATTTGGGTCGCTGTGTATTCCGCCGGCGAGGCGTCCGGGAGTCGATACTGGAGCGCCTCGTTGAAGGCCACGATGGCCCGATTATAGGCAGCGGCATTTTCCTCCACGGACCCGATTTGAAAGTGGGCTCTTCCCATCTGGTGGTTGACGTGACCATGGATCCGGGGGGTTAGTTCCTCTCCGAAAGCGAACATCAAGTAATTGTAACCCTTAAGAGCAGACTCGTATCGCTTGCGGCGGAATTTTTCGTCGGCGGTGAGGATTTCCTCGTCGATGCGCGCTTTCAGTTCCGTCCGTTGACGGGGGCGCAGAGTATTCTCTATATAATCGGTCACTGCCCACGTGGAATAAGCCAGGGCACCCAGAACGAGCACAGTAAATTGACCGGGATGGCGAAAAACATATGCCGTCGCTGCGTTGATCACTCGCTCTCGCCTCCGGTTCATCGTGGATTTTCTGTCGAGATAATTGATCGTCTATACCAGATCGGCGCGGAGAAAAATATCCGGCGAACGACTTTCGCGCCGGCCAGAAACCGCGCCGTGCGGTTCCGTGGCGCGGATGCCGATATTGACAAGCATTCGGCGGGTCAATAATGTTCAGTGTTCATATCTTTTTTGCCCGGAGGGGTCGTGCCGCCGCATCACACCAACCTCACACCAACCGGCGGTCTGGATGCAGGCACGGTGACGGTGCATTTCCAGGCGACAACGCGGAGTTGATAGGACCACAATGAATCACCCCAACATCTTGTTCTACAAATGGCTGATCGGTAACTCGTTCGCGTTTCTCGTGGTCTACATCGCCTGGTTGCAGGGGTGGATCGCACTCATCGTGGAAAGCGATGCCAGCTACCTCAGCCTCGTGATGGGTGTCATTTTTATAATTTTCTGGTTGTTCAGTTCCTATCATGTGGTGCAGTTGAATCGCGAGACGGGCCGATTCCTAGACCACAGTTCGTCGGGGATCGCGGCCGAGTACTTCATCAAACTGCGGGAAAAAATCCGCAACTACGCCGGGGTGCCGGTGGACCAGACCCTGCTGGCAACCATGCTCAGAGCGCGGATGATGTTGCCCATCCAAATCATTCAATTTGTGGCCAATACGCTGATTCTTCTAGGTCTGATCGGGACTGTGGTGGGGTTCGTCATCGCCGTCAGCGGATTGGGAGATGCCATTGCCGGGGGCGACAATGCCGAGCGGATCAAGGACGTGCTGGGACAGATCGTCAATGGCATGGGCATCGCCTTGTTCACGACTCTCGTCGGCAGCGTTCTCGGCGGATTGTGGCTGCAAATCCATTACCAAATGCTGCAAAACGCGGTGACCGCCCTGATGGTGCGCATCGTGGAACATGCGGAGGTGGCGCTGATTCCGGCTTTCGCCACGGGCTCTAAATCTGCGCAAGTTCACGGCGGAGCGGGCATTGGGCCAGCCGGCGCCGATGCGGCCAGTTAAACTGTGATTGATTGCAGCCGGCAATGCCCGCGCCCGCATCGCCGGCCTGAAGCCGATTGCACCGGAGGCCGTATGACCAAAGCCGATCCGGAGGGCCAGTGTTTACGCTAGATTTTTTTTCCACCGATTCCGACCCGGCCGGGGTATCTTTCAGGGACGTCCTGTTCCTCATGGTGCTCAGCCTTGTGGTGGTGATTTTTCTGCTCACATTACTGATCAATCCGATCAAGAAACGCAACGAGGTGCCCATCCGCACCGAGATCCTGATCGAGGCCACGTGGCCATCGGATACGGCCTACGATGTGGATCTGTGGGGCATGGGGCCCGATGGAACGCCGGTCGGATGGGGAATCTTCACCGCCGGTCCGTCATTGAATCTGGAGCGGGACGACCGGGGCAAGATAAACGACCTGTCCATCATCAACTATGAGGTCATGACAGTGCGCAGTCTCGATCCGGGCGATTATACGATCAATCTCCACCTCTACAGCGAGTTCAACGAGCCGCTTCCCGTGCCCGTCAATGTTCGGGTCACGGGAAAGGGCGATATGGGAGAGATCTATTCCGGTGAGGTGCTTCTCAGCCGGCGCAAGGAGGAACTGACGGTGGTGCGCTTCAGTCTCGACGAGGACGGCGACTTGATCAAAGACAGCATTCATAATTTGCATAAATCCATCCTGTCCCACCGGTAGGTGCCGCCGTGACGGAACTGCTGACCTCGATCATTCTGATGGCGCTCCAACTGGCTACCGTGTGCCTCCTGTTCGCCATGCTCTTTCTCCACGCCACGGAGCGTTGGTGGCTGCGGGCTGCGACCCTGGCCCTCGGCGCGGGCGCCATCGTGCTTCCCATCCTATCCGTTTCGGCCATGCTCGGTCATCCGGACCCCTGGCCCTCCGGCGGCCGATATGAGGTGTACGGCTGGGACGTCAATGAGTCCGACGAGGCCATATACGTGTTCGTGGCGGCCGAAGGCGATCCCGTTCCGCGGCAATTCAAGCTCCCTTTCGATCTGAAGGTCGCCTTGCGCTTGCAGAAGGCACGGGAAAACCGGGGCGGCTATCACCGGATCGACATCAAAATCGATCCGGGGAAGAATAGAGACCGGCCCGAATACGAATTTATATTCGTCAAAGCGTTCGAAGAGGAGTGATGAACGTGGCACTCTCTCATCGCCGAGTAAAATACTCTGCGCCGGGAACGCCTTTGTACCTTAGGTATATGGTACATCCACGTCGTGTCAGCGCGCTTGATCAATTGCCCGAAAAATTGATTGTGCGTGCCTGGAAATTCACCGGCTGCCGAATGGCCCGGCTGAAGAAGGTGACGTCGTGACCTATCTCGTCTATATGATCCTGCACGTCCTGGCCGTCTCTATCGTCGTCCTGACGATCTTTATCAAGAAGCCCGGATTCCGATTAGTGGGGGTGGTCTGCGGTGCCGTGGCCATCTGGTTGCCGCTTTTCATGCTGCTGAAAACTTTAGGACTGCCCAACCCGGATACACCCAGCGGGAAAGTGCGCATTCTGGGATCAAAAATGCACGACACCGAGGACGTGCTCTACGTATTTGTCGATACGCTCGGGCGGGACAAAACACCGCGGGTTTTCAGCATTCCGGTCGAGAGAAAGCGCTACAACCGCAGGGGGAACGCTGTGGACTATACCATGCAAGTCGTCAGCGTCGAGCCGGGAGACGGCGGCATGTTTGAACTCGTCTATATAGACTACGAGCCTCCGGACCTGCTCAAAGGCGGCATGATGCGCCGTTACCAAGCGCCCGATTCCGAGCGGTAGGCGGATGGCGGTCCCTGCCGCGCCACATCCGGCGGCGATTTCCGATCGGTCTCCATTTCCCTGCCCCGCCGGCTCAGGGACGCTGGTAAGGCGCCAATCCCCAGAGTTGCCTCGGCCCGTGACACACTCCGTTAAGGGTGGCTATCGATTCGATGGGCATTGATTCCCGGACGCCAATAATTGCTTGACCCGTGTTTGCCAACGAGGTATACGAGTTTCCCGGGGAAAGGCGAACCGGTGAATAATAATCTCCTTTTCGAGTTTAGTAAACAACCTCCCCCCGAATCATTAGCAATGCAGTCCAATTTGCAAAGCAATCCCATAAGGAGGATCGAAATGTATGGTTTCCTCAAAAAACTAATGGCCTGTGCGCCAGTCATCCCTTTGGCGTTATTGATCGCCATAGGGGTTCAAGCGCGTCCGGTGTCGGACGCCGACTTGGCGCGGCCGGCGGGCACCCAGTGGCTTCACCTGAATGGAAACTGGGACGGTACCCGTTACAGCACCCTATCCGATTTGAACCCCTGCAACGCGTCCGAATTGAAGGTCAAGTGGGTCTATTCCACCGGCGCCAAGACGGACACTCAAGCCACGCCCATTTATCATGACGGGTTGCTTTACTTCCCGCAGGATAACTCCATCCACGCCATCGATGCTTCCACCGGTGCTCGGGTTTGGAAATTCGACCACGAACTTCCCGAGGATTGGGGCGGGCAATTCGTACCCTTCTTCACGGGCAAGCACCGCGGTGTGGCCATCAGCGGCAACAAGGTCTGGTTCCTGTCCAACGATTGCACCCTCTACGGCCTGCACTATAAATCCGGAGAGGTGTTGGTAAACCTGAAGATCGATCGCCCCTATCCCAAGGATTTTGAAATGTCCTCGGATGGCAACGGCTATTTCTGCACCTCGGGCCCCCTGGCCATTCCGGGGATCATCATCGTTCCCATGAACGCGACGGATACCGGCGGGCTGCAAGGCTATGTCCACGGTCATGACGCGGAAACGGGCGAGCGACTCTGGGCCGCCAACATGATTCCCGCTCCCGGTGAGCCGGGCGCGGATACATGGCCGGGCGACAGCCGCATTTACGGCGGCGCGGGGCCATGGATCGTCGGCAGTTGGGACCCCGAATTGAAAATGTATTTCACCGGTACGGCCAATGCTTATCCCTGGAGCCCCTACAGCGACCGCAAGGGCCGGGGTGGCGGGGACATGGCCAATGAGGGCGCGGCCGCCATCGTGGCCGTGAATACGGATACCGGCAAGGTGGCCTGGCGCTACACGGTGACGCCTGGGGATCCATGGGATTACGACGCCATGCAGACCCCGATGCTGCACACCATCAATGGCCGCCGTACCATCATTCAACCCAACAAAACCGGATACATCCATTATCTGGACGCGGCGACGGGCAAGTATTTGATGGCGCCCCAATTCGCAGACAAGATCACGTGGGCCAACGGCTACAACAGCAATGGGCTCCCCAATTGGGCGCAGACTATTCCACCGGAAGGCGAGGAAATCATCGTCTGGCCGGGCCTGCTGGGCGGGACCAATATGTATCCCAGTGCGCTAAATCCCAAGACCGGCATGATGTATCTGGCCCGCCAGGAAGCGAAAATGGCTTACACCCTGGAGAAAGTCCAGGTGGTCAGCAACGTGCGCAATCTCGGTGCCGCGTTTGAAATCTTGCCGGGGGGAATTCAGACCCCGTCAGCCCACCGCATCAGCGACGGTTCGGAAGTGTGGCGCATCACCATATCCAAAGCCGGCTTCCCGGGCGGTATGCTCACCACCGCGGGCAACCTGACCATCTTCGCCACGGCGGGCGGTACGGTGTATGTCACCAACGCCACCACCGGAGAGGTGGTCTATAACTTCAGTGCCAACTCGACGTCCAAGTCCGGTCCGTTGACTTATGCGGTTGGCGGTCAGCAGCAGATCACCTTCGCCTTCGGCGGTCTGCCCACATTCGGTTCCGCTCCGGAGGATAATCCGGTGAACAATTCCGGGATCATGGTTACCTTCGCCAGATAGATTTGCTTGGTAGCTGGTCATTCACCGGGTTGGGTTATGGGTGCGCACTTACACAGTGCGCACCTGTTTCCATTTTTTGGGCAGGATGTGAAGGAATCGAAAAATGATGCACAAAGCAGTCAATCTGATCGTAGTTCCGGGCTTCTTGATCGCCCTGGCCGCCATCGTCACATTCGTCATACAACTCCCCACCGAGGCAGCAGCAGCAAAGATTGAATCATCGAATCCGCTGACGGGCGACAAGGATGCCATCAAAGCCGGTAAGACATTGTACCGGGCCAATTGCGCGCTTTGTCACGGCCTTCGGGCCAATGGAAAAGGGCGGGGCCTGCCCAATTCGGCGGACCTGCGCAAGTTCAAAAAAGGGTATTCCAAATACGTTTATACGGTGCTAAACGGTGGCAAGACCATGCCGCGGTTCGGCGGCATGAAACCGCTTTCCGGGGACGAGATCAATCAGGTCGGCGCCTATTTGGAAACCGTGGCCATCCGCGGCGCGGTATGGCTCGATCCGAAAAAGTGAGAACGGTCTAAAGTCGGTATCTATCGGATTCGCCACCGGACGCGGCCGCGGAGACCGTCCGCTGACGAGTACCCCCGGTGGAATTCATCCGTGCTGTAACAAATTCGATTGAATTGGGGTGGCTTGATTGTGATCCCCTCAAGGATTTAGGTCTATTTTGATGAATACTCGAATCGGCTCGGCGCTATGGGCATGGCCGGCAATCCTATTATTGGCCGCGGCCCCCGTCTGGGGCCAGGCCCGGATGCATCTGGATCACGTGACAAAGAGCCTGGCTGATACACCTGCACAATTGGGGTTGGTCTCTATAGCGGAGCAGGAAGCAGAGATCGTAGGTCGGCATGCCCAATTCGCGGTTACCGATCTCGAAGACCTGGCGAATATTCAGCGTCACACCCGCCATGTGCGCCACGCCATCGATCCGTCGACAGTAGCTATCGGTCCGGGTAAGGGTTATGGCTTGGTGCAAGCCGCCCGTGGCATTGTGACTCACATGGAACTCGCCGTGGGCTCGGGGGATGCGAGCGAGAGCACCAAGCTGCATGGTCAACACGTACTGGTCTCCGCGGGGAATATCATCCGCTGGGCCGAAAAAATCAATTCCATGGGTTATCAAATCACCGGAGGCGCCTCGCCCATCGCTTCCGCCTATTACGCTGAGCGAATATTGGAGATGATTCAGTGGGTCGTGGAAGGCCACGACGCGGATGGGGACGGCACGATCACCTGGATGGCCGACGAAGGCGGGCTGGCCCAAATCAAGCTACATCTGGGAAAAATCGTCCAATAAATACACCCGTATTATTGATACCTCGTTGATTTAAAATTGAATGCCCGCCATATGGGAATTTACCCACGTTTGCCAATTGCGCCTAATCGCTATTCTACATTAATTAATCGCATGGCACCGATGGAAATGGGCACCTTTCGATAGCAATCTTACGATGGGCGGGGTGACGAACGGTTTTCCGGAAGAAACAAATCGATACTCGGCCATCCTAAGGCTCGGATGGCTCCGCAAGATCGAGACGCCAACCCTATCTATCCGTGCGGTGTATCTATGAAATTTAGACACTACTTGCGCAAGCTTGTATTCCTCGCAATTTGCCTTGTCATGATGCTGGTCGTGGTTTCGTTGGCGCCGGCTCAGGAGACAAACCGCGCCGATGGTGGTACCGGTGCGCCGGGCGAATCGCGCGGCGATTGGCGGCGTGAATTCAACAAGACGGTTTTCAAAGCCCACCATTGGATTTGGATACTAAAGTACGTGGAACGGAAAGGGGAAACCCTGGCAATCGGTCTGGCCTACAAAAACAAGGGCAACGCGAAACGGCCCATGTTCATGGACCGGGAATTCATGACGACAACATATATTACGGATGTACACACCACCGAGCGTTATCCGTTGCAGGCCGTCGAAGGCATATCGACCGTCCTCACCAATGTTGAACAATCCACATCGAAAACCGCCCGCTTCACTTTCTCGTATCCGGGACAAGCCACCCAAGTGCGATTTACCAGTACCTGGATCACCATGTTCATGAGGGGCGCCGCGACGGTCATCGACCTCAAATTCCCGCTGGACCTGCACGCCAACCGTTCAGATAGCCGCTGACGAGCCGCAGTCTCAATTGCGGCCCCAATCGCGCTATCATCAAATCGCGCTCGTCGAAAGGATTGCCTCGCGGATACCGCTCCAGGAGGCCGCGAGTAATAATGTCAAAGTGCAAATGGAATTTCTGCCGCATTTCACCTTGCCATTGCTCCACCATGCTGCCAGGAGCAATGACGAAACACCGCTCAACCTGTTTTACAACCTATGCTTGAGATGCAGTTCACTTCGATTCGTTTTCGAAGCGCTGGCAGCCGGTGTGGTCAACCCCAGTTCCGCCGTCGACGCAGTGACTCGCACCGATCCATAAGCCCACCCAGCGCTTTCAGGAGGCCGTGCCCCGGCTGGCGAATGCAATTCCGCCGTCCACTGGAGCGATTCAGACCGCCTTGGCGGTGGTGCGCAGCCGCAGCCGGGCCCTGAGCCGTCGCGAGAAGGCGTCGACGGCAATATTGAGCAGCGCGGTCAGGAGGATCAGCAGCATCACCCGGTCCTGGCGGTCGCCGGCCAGGGCGCTGTCGATGTGAAAACCAAGGGTGTGTATGCCGAGGATACCCAGGATGGCGGTCTCCCGTAAAATCATCTCCCAGCGGTAAAATAGAAAGGCCAGGAATTGTCCGTACAGCCGCGGCACGACCTCGAACGCGTAGCGGTTAAGTCCCCGTGGGGCATCGGGACGCAACGCCATCGTGTCCGCATGGCGGGCAATGAGGTGCGCGATGATGGCGCCGTTGTGTATCGTCAGCGCGGCAATGGCGGGCAGCCAGGAGGGTCCCCAAAGCAAAAGGAAGGTAAACGCGAGTACGTACTCCGGCGTAGAGCGCATCACGATCACCGCCAGCCGGCCCAGTTCCAGCAGATAACCCCGTACGAATATTCGCGAAATCCAAGGAAACAGCACCAAGGCCAGGGCGCCCGTGGTGATCAGCGTGATCTGGGAGAGCAGTAGGGTTGTGATGGCACCCGGCAGCGCCTGATCCATGACCATCCGCTGGCCCCACTCCGCCAGCTGCGGCAGGTGCTCGGCGAGCGCCTCAGGGCCATCATGCAACGATCCGCGCACCGGCGCCGGAATGATGTCTCGCGTGAGAAACCGCGTCACATTGTGCAGGGAAAATGCAGTACCGGCCGGTAGCATTACCCATGCGGCCAGTGCATAGATGGGCACCAGCCGCGGCCGCACCCAGAAGCGCAACGAGGCTATGAGAAGATAAAAGAGAATCAGCAGCGCCGAGACATCCGCATAATGGCCCTCCAGAAATGCGGTGTGCAGGTGGAAGCCCAGGGTGGGGAAGCCGATGAACCCCAGTATGGTACTGCTGCGCAACGCGCACTCCAGGCGATAGCCGCTGTAATGCTTCAGGTGGTGCCAGACATCTGGAAGGCGTACAAAGAAGAACGCCTCCACATGACCAGCCCCGTGGGGCAGGCTCTGCAAGGGCCGGAGGTCGGCTTCTTCGAGTATCTCCGCGTAAACCTTGGCCAGAACGCCGGAAAACGGAATCGCGATCGCCAGCACACCGCACCACGGGTTGAGCCCCACGGCTTGCAGGAAGAGCAGACCCCAAAACAGCTCGTGAATGGCCCGCACGAATGCGCAGTAGATTCGGACTGGGGCCCAACGGAAACAAAGCGCCAGCGGGAAACCCATCATCACCGCCAGCGAAATACCGGCGAAAGCAAACGTCAGGGTCTGCAGCAGGGCATCGGCAAGTCGGAGGGGTTCTCTAAAATTCGGGCTGACGACGCCCCACAGCATCCGCCCCAATTCGTCCCAGGGCGAAAGCGTGATGATTTGCAAATCGGCTGCCAGCAGGCAGAGCCCCGCCACCAGCACGAAGGCAAGGGTTGTGCGCGTAGCGGGGGCACGGCGGGACGACACGGCGCCTCAGCCCTCGTAGAAGGCCACCAGATCGGCGGGATCGAGCCCCGCGCTGGGCCTGTCCATGGCGATCCTACCGTCCCGCAATCCGATCAGCCGGTGTGTGTGGCGCAGAGCCAGCGACACGTCATGCATGGCCAACACGACCGTCTCGTGACTCTCCACCAGGAGCCGCAGCACCGTATCGGCTTGCGCGGGATCCACGGCTGAAACGGGTTCGTCTGCCAGAAGGGTATCTACCCGCCGGAAAAGAGCCCGAGCGACTGCCGTACGCTGCTGCTGGCCACCGGAAAGCTCACCGGCCGGTGCCCAAAGCTTGTCCTCCAATCCCAAGGACTCCAACACGGTACGCACATCACGAACCTCACGGGGGAGCGGCCAGGCCAGATTCAAGAGATTGTACCAGGCCGGGTGACGTTCCAGACCGCCGATATAGGCATTGTGAAATACTGAGAGGCTGCGCACCAAGGCCGGATCCTGGGGCACCAACGCGATCCGCTCGGGCTGCTGGTTGTAGAGCATTCCGAGGAGCGTGGATTTCCCGGCCCCGCTGGCACCGATCAGGGAGACCTTCTCGCCGGCCGCCACTTCCAGCGTGATGTCCCGCACCACTCGAACGCCATTGTAGGCGGCCGAAGCGCCCTTGAGACTCAGGAGAGCCATCAATCCATCAGTCCAATAATCTGCGCGATCTCCTTGATCGAGGCGTAGTCCTCGTTTTTGGCGGGGACAAATTTCGCCCTGGGAAACGCGGCGAGTAAATCGGGGTCGTCCATCTCGAGCAGCGCGGCGGTGACCCGGGCTTCGAATCCGGCCCCCCAAGTTTCGTCAAGGTCACCCTGCAAAGTCCAGTTGTAGTCCGGATATGGGGGCGTGCGCCAAATCATCCGCACATGCTGGGCGTCGATTTTACCCTCCGCGAGTTCGGTCTCCCAAACCTTGTAGTTCACCGCACCCACCTCATAGGCCCCTGCCTGAACGAGTGCGATGGTGCGCGAATGGCTGCCGCTGTAGCCCACGCGGCTGAATACCGTCTCCGGGGCGCCTCCCAGGTGCTGGCGAATGAAGAACTCGGGCATGAGGCGCCCGGAGGTTGAGCCTTTGGACCCAAAGATGAAGCTGCGCCCGGAGATCCCTTGCGGAAATTGACCGCTCTCGCTCAGCCCCGTGCTGTCATGCGCGAGGAAATAAGTGATAAATAATTGGTCCTCATCACCCTGGGCGATCGCCCGGGCACCCGGCACCGCCGCGCGAGCCTGCACACCGGAAAGCCCACCGAACCAAGCCAACTGCACCTCGTTGTTTTTGAAAGCCGTCACTGAGGCGGCATAGGACTTGACAGGGATATAGCGCACCTCGACTTCCAGGCGCTCCGCAAGATAGTTGGCCACTTTGTCGAATCGCTCGCGAAGACGCGATTCGTTCTGGTCTGGAATGGCGGTGAAGGTGAAGGGTTTTCCGTAGGCCGAGAAGGCCACGAGCAATGCGACAGCCGTGAACAGCCAAAGATGCGGGGTTCGCACACATCCTCCCAAGATTCGGGTTGGGCGTTTGAATATGGGGGGAGTTACCCCGTAAATCTTCGTTTGAATGATCCAGCATGGTATCTCATGACTGGCATCACGTCATGTTTTCCTATGGGCAGCAGCGAAATCATAAAATAGTACCGGTGCGGCGGAGCTTTTGCGCTAGCGATCGTGTTCGCCAGGGCTTCCCCGCTCCTCCATCTCGGCCACTGACGCCAGGGTTCCGCCTCGCCGGCGCTTCCACCGCGCGGCAATGTTCACACGGTCTCCAGAGATGGCGTTCTCATTCGCCACCGATTCACCCGTCCTCAACATCACAAAGGGCCTGACCGGGAACTGGTAAAAGGTTGCGCGTGGAGGCTGCTCCCACCGCAGCCCCTCGTCCGCGATGATTCGGCGGTGAGGGCGCGGGCGGACGGCCTGGTTGGCAGCCCGTTTCGCAGCGGTATCGAACCGGTCGTCGTCGAGGAGGTCTTCCTAGTTCAAGGCGCGGCACATGCCCAACCATTCGCTGTCCGGCACCGCGCCCGCGGTGATGTATCCGTCCTGGGTCTCGAAGACCAGATCCCGGCTAAACTGCGCCGGGGCCGGATGCCCCGGACAAGAACCTCGTCCAAGGCCATGCGCTCGATCGCGCCGGGGCGGAAATTCTGCACGAACACGTCTGCCGTGCCGATCAGCTTTTTCACGATGGCCCATCCTGCAGGTCGGTTCAAGTCCAGCGAGAGGGAGCGTTTGCTGCGGTTGCAGGAGAGGAAAAATGCCGACATGCCCCTGCGCACGACACCCAGATTCCGCAAAATATCTCCGGCCGGAGGCTCGACCTTGATCACGTCGGCACCCTGATCTGCCAGGATCATTGTCGCCACGGGGCCGGTAACCATGGCAGTCAGATCGGGCGCTCTGATGTCGTGTAGGGGTCCGGGCATGAACCGTTTGCACCTATGATATGAATTCGATCTCAGGTCTGATCGGTCTGCAAATGGCGTTCGGGATAGTTGCGCTCAAAGGCACGCCGGTACCCAGGGCGCTGGATTTGCCGCCGCTGGTATTCCAGCAAAGGGTGCGGGATTGCGATACCCCGTGCTCCAGCGTAATCAAGACACGTCACCATTAATATATCGGCCACGCTCATGCCCTCCGGCATCAGGTAGCCGAAACGGCCGGGAAGTTTCTTCATCACGGCGCCCGCCGAGTCGGCGAAATATTCCTTTGCCGATGCGACAGCACGGGGCGCCTCGCCGTAAATGTCACTCAGGTCTCCATGCCTGCGAATGACATAGAGCGAAACGGCATCGAGCTCCATCATGATAAAAGAGCACCATTCATTCAGCCGGCTGCGCCCCAGAGAATCGTTTGGGACGTAGAATCCGGCGGGTGTCTCAAACGCCTCGCTAAGATACGTGATGATTGCCGCAGATTCCGTCAACACGTGCGAACCGTGCTGCAGCACGGGAATCTTGTGCTTCGGATTAAGTCGCAGGAATTCATCGGTCATCGTTTCGCCGGTGCGCGGCTGGATCGCATGAAATGCGTAATTGACGCCGAGTTCCATCAGCATCCAGTGCACGCGCATCGTGCGCGTGGTTCCTATTCCCCATACAGTGAAATCGCCATTGGACATGGATTTCCTCTCGCCGGCCACGACAGCGGCCGATCACCAATTGCCCCCGTAGAGCTTTCGCATATGCTCCGTGGTGGCTGGCCCAGGCTTCGCGACGACCTGTCGTGGAGTCAGCGGTAAGCCCGAAGCGTCGCGAACCTGCACCGGCGGCAGAGGCTTTCCATCCGTTCGCGACGAAAGATAGATGCGCGGTCCGGCCGGCGACCCTTCCCAGCACTCGCCCCATTGCACCAAAGCGATCATGATCGGATAGAGTCCTTCGCCTTTCGGGGTTAGCCGGTATTCCGCCCGCCTGCCGTCCACCGGGTCGGGTTCGCGTCGCAAGATACCTCGCCCTACCAACGTCTTCAGCCGATCCGACAGGGTATTCGTGGGAATCTCCAGGTGCGAATTTATCTCATCAAACCGCCGCATGCCATTGAAGATGTTCCGCAAAATCAGGAGCACCCAGGCGTCGCCCAAATAATCGGCTGCCTGAGCCAATGAGCAGTCGAAATCTTCAAACGATTTGCGTCGCATCGGCGGCGTGACGGGGTGGTTGCGCTCCGTGGCCTTGGCCGGTGCAGCGGGGCTTCCCGTCTCTTCACACCTCTACCCGGAAGTGTCCAGCCACCTTTTCCGCGTGACCGAGACCGCCGATTGGCTGGAATGGATCGACTGGAGCCAGCCGATCCTGGCCGAGCCGTATACCGTGGCGGACGGTCACGTAACACCCCGCGACGTTCCGGGCAACGGCCTGGAATGGGACGAGGCCGCGGTAAAACGCTTCGCCTGGGACGGCTGATCCGGTTAAATTCGTCTGTCCCGACATTGAATTTAGCAAGACGCGCTACCGCGATCATCTTGCAGGATTGGAATGATTGAGGCCCTGAGAACCCCTGAAGAGCGACTCAGTAATTTAACCACAATCACGAGGCTTCTCAGGGCGTCTTGGGTCGAAATAGCGAACATTGCGTGACCGGCTGAGGAGGATACTTGTTCGGCAGGAGGGGACAAAGGATGAAGGTTGAGTTGGCGCTGGCGACGTACCGGGGTGGTGCCGCACATTTGTGGCAAAGGCTCTCTGGAAACGGCAGACCGGCATCCGTGACGGGCTTATCGTTCCTTGCATCTTTGCCAGACTTTAGGTCACGTGACATCGTTCGGTATCGTCGCGGTCCTGAGTGTCGCAACCGGCACGCAGGTGTTGAATCCGATCAGCAAAACGCACGCTGGCAACCTTGCGGTCGAAGGCTACGACGCGGGGGCATTTTTTAATTTTGGTAAAGCGCTGGAAGGCTCCGAGGCGTTCGAAATGGCCTGGAAAGGCGCGGATTGGCGGTTCTCAAGCACAGCGCATCGGGCTGAATTCTCCGATGATCCGGAACGGTACGCGCCGCAATTTGTTGGGTAATGCGCTTATGCCGTGGCCGGTTCGTCATCCCCCATGAGCCGGCCGTAGTTGGCCACGTCGGCCATGAGAATGGCTGCGAGGGTACGAATGAATTCGCAGCCGGCATCCAGGTCGCCCTGGCCAGTGGCTCCTGATTGATCACCCATGTCTGCGCTCCACTCCCGATCGCCTGGCGCGCATCCTTCTGTCCGAATTCCTGAAACCTCCGGGTGAACGCCTTTGACCAACACGTCTGTCGCCCGTTCGCCTGTCATTGGAACGCTTCTCTTCCATCGACAGCTCGTCCTTTAAAACCGTTGCAGCGTCATATTCAAGATTCGTAATTGACTCCCTATCCAGGATCAGGTCGATTCTGGATCGTGCTCACTCTACACAAATTTGCCTCGTGTTGCGGATGATTCCCGACCGAAAAAAAGGTTCCGTGGAAAATATCCCCCAAACGAGTCGCCCTGGCCTCGTCGTCTGATAGGGTCAGTTGCCACCCGCTTTGGTGCCCTCCTGCCTCTCCGCCCGCCAAACCCGGACACCGGTTTCTTGGTAGATGGTCTGGCTGGGGCCAAATCAGCGATCAGTGTCGCTGCAGTTTTGAATCCCAAGCCCTGGGCGATCTGGTTTTGGGTATGACCAAGCTTTGCACCATATGCCAATCCCCTTTCACAGGACTGGCGATCGGCGGGGCAATCACACTCGATTCGATGGAGAAACGGGAGTGCTTCAAAGAAGCCAATTATTCAACTGACTGATATTACCAATGTAATTGGCTTCGTTTGGATAAATTCGGAGATTCGGCCCCCTATCCGCCTTGTGTGGATAAGCATAGCTAATCCATTGGATTTATTTTACATTATCGGCTGTTTAAGTCAATAGGCAATTTGCACGATGTCATAATCCACCCCATCACCCTCCAGCCCTTCAGGCAGCTCCGGGAACCGAATCGAGGAGTCAACCCGCCATCATCTTCGAGTAGTTGCCGAGCAAGCCTACCAGCCCGGGATGGGCCTTGGCGCTTTCCCGAGCCTCCATGCCGTCGTACCATTTCCGGAGGTGTGGGCAATCCGCGGAAATCTCGATTTCGCAGAACAAGGCGAAGTCGATGACACACATGGCGGAAATGTCGGCCAAGGTCATGGTCTCGCCGGCGAGATAGGGCACGTCGCTCAGCCGCCGCTCCAGATGGCCGTAGAAGCGCAGAACACTGTCGCGTCCCCGGTCGACCAACTCGGGTATCTGAGCGACGCCCTGCGCCCCTGGTATCGCCCGCTCGGCGAACGGTGGGAAGCGATTCCGGAAGTTTTCCGCTACCGCCAGCATGCCGCCGAAATCTGCCCGCCGTTCCCACATATCGACGGTCGCCATCTCCAGAGGGGTGCGCCCCATCAACGGCGGATTGGGATGATTCTCCTCGAAGTACCGGCAAATCGCCGAGCTCTCGGTAATTCGCGTGTCGTCGTCCAGTACCAGCGTGGAGAACGAGGCGCCGTTGCGTTGAGCAGGGAGACCACCGTCTCCCGCTTCTGGCGGTTGCGATGCTCGTTTTCCATCGCGTCGTAGATGGCCCGTAGCTCATCTGGAAACGGCAGCGCGAGCAAGTCGCAGAGGTGACCACCGTGTTGGCTAGGCACGCCCTTGGTACGGATGGCCTCGTGATTCAGACGGAGGCGGAATGCAACGCCTCCTCCACCAGTTGCGCCCAGGCCCCCTGCTCCTTGGCCGGCGCGAAGCGAGGGGCGAGGCGCCGAATATGGAGCGCGAGTCCCTCCAGATATCCGGTCTCGCGCTCGGCCCGCCTCATCAACTTGCGCAGGGCGGCGGTGTCACCAACGGGAAAGAAACCAGGATACTCCTCACCCAACAGTCCCACGGTGCTGTGGATGCGCGAGGCGAGAATGGGCAGTTCCATGGCCACCGCCTCGGAGATCACGTTGGCGCCCCCTTCCATGCGGGAGGTCAGCGCCAGGGCGCGGCTGCCGGCCATCACCCGCCACACCCGCCAGCGGGGGATTTCGCCCAACCACCTGTAGCGGGAATTGAGGGCCGTTTCCCGCTGGGCCTGCTGCTCCATGGCTGCAGAGAGGGCACCGCCCGCATGGCGGATGCGGATGCGCGAATCCTTCGGCAGCCCGCGTGCCGCCAGCGCGGCGCGGAAGGGGTCCTTCACGGGCCGCAAGTGTCCCGCCACGCAGATGTCGAACCAGCGCCCGCGGCGAACGGCCGGGCGGGTCAGGGGTTCCGCCGATTGCACGATGGCCCGCACTTTGTTCCGCAACCGGGCAGGTACCCGCTCGGCACCCAAAGGGTGGAGCACCACCAGGTGCGACGCCAGCTCAAGGGATGCCCGCGCCCGGGCACTTGATTGCAGGTCGCGGTACAGGTCGGTACCCGTGAGCACCACAACCAGGGGCCGCTCGGGATAGGCGGCGCGGTACGCCGCGATCGAACCGTGGCTGCGGCGGGCATGCAGGGCGATCGCCAGGTCGCAGGGCTGACCCGTGTACTCCGCCGCAATGCGCACCCGGTGCCCTTCTGCGCGCAGCATCCGCGCCCAGCGCAGGGCACTGACCCGGTTGCCGCCCCGCGATCCGGTGGGGGCGGGGCCGATAATGAGAATCTTCACGTACCCCCTGGTTCATGCCCGTTTGCTGATTTCGCGGACCCGGCGCTCGTCCGGGACCCTGTCTGGCCGTGCATTCAGCGCGCGCAGGTGCGAAAGCCGGAGAAGATATCCCGCCGGTCCGGGGTGAAGAAGTTGCGCCAGGTATTGCGCATGGTGCGGGGCGGGGTGATCCAGGCGCCGCCACGCAGCACCTTGCGGTCGCCGAAGCACCATGAGGAAAACTCCTTGTAGGGATCGAGTTCGAAGCCGGGATAGGGATAGAAAGGATCGGCCACCCACTCCCACAGATTGCCCATCATCTGCCGGCAGCCGAAGGCGCTGTCTCCCCCAGGCAGGGCGGTGACATCCACCGGGCCACCGTACCAGCCGTTGAGGTTGGTCCGTTCGGGCGTGGGCGGCTCGTCACCCCACGGGTAGCGCCGCTTGACCCCGGAGATACCGCCCGCGCCGTCCGGCTCCGCAGCGGCGGCCAGCTCCCATTCCGCCTCGCTGGGCAGCCGCCGGCCTGCCCAGTTGCAGTAGGCCTCCGCCTCGTACCAATTTACATGACTCACCGGCAGAGACGGCTCCAGGGTCACCCAGCGGTCGAAGTGGCGCCGTTGCCAGCCGCCGCCTGCCGGCCGCCAGTAGACCGGATGGCGCTCCGGCACCGACGTCCGCCAAAGCTTTCCCCATACGCTCCAATGGGCTTCGTTCTCGTAGCCCCCGTCGTCGACGAATGCCTGGAATGCCTCCTGGGTCACGGCGGTGCGTGAGATGCGGAAGGCAGGCACTTGCACCGGATGAGCCCACTTCTCGTTGTCGAAGACAAATGGCTCCTCCGGGGCCGCGCCGAGCAAGAAGGATTCTGTGCCGGGAATTTCCACATCGTCCGCGAGTTCGGCGCCGGAGCCCGGCTCGGGGCTGAGCCCGCCGTCCAAGGTGCCGGCGGGTTGCGGAAGCGCCATGTTCTGCCGGAAGTAAGTGTTGGCCTCCGAATGCATGTCCTCATGAAACGCGCTCAGCCGTTGAAAGTAGATCTCCGGCTCGGAGAGTTCCCGGCCACCCGCACCGGATACGATCTCGTCCAGCACTCCATCCAAGTACCGGATCACCTCCGCATTACCCGGCACCGGGAGCTGCCAGCGGATCTCCCAGGGAATGGCGATCGAATCGTACAACTGGTCCGTGCGGGCCAAAAGCGGCGGCCGGCCGCGCACGCCGCGCAGCACCCAATACTCATTGAACCAGGCCACGTGGCCCACCATCCAGTGGAACGGGTTCAATTCCCGGATCTGGGGCAGGTCCAGTTGCGCATCGTTCAATCCGCCGATCGAATCCAGCGTGCGCTGGTGCGCGTCACGCAGCCACTCCTTCAGCTCGTCCCCTGTGGCGCATTTTTCCATCAGTCCCATACCCTCCATCGTTACCTCATTGAGCGGGGCCGATTTATACCACAAGCCGACCCGCCGAAACGACTCCGCCCCACGCATTGCGCTCCGGGGGCCCCGGCCACCTCCGATGCGGCCCGCTGGGCGACCCGCCAAAAAAGTATTCAGTTTCTCATGAATGCTGGGGTCTGGCCACCGGCGCAGATTCGGCTTTAACCCGCACGGCGCGTTGGAATATTGTGTGACAGCAAGGGTGGCAGCGGAATGATGGGGGCCGGTCAACACGTTTCTCCAGTTCTGCACATCGGCTCCCACGACGGGGCAGGATGGACGGCGATGCGCGCGGCGAGGAGATCTTTACCGCGGCGGCGTCCACATCGCCGCCCGGCTGGAGAGCCTGGCGGAACCAGGGGGGATTTGCGTCCCGGTCAATGCGGAAGATTTATGGGGTACTGCCTTCCACGTGCTTGTGGGCCGCAAGATTGTTCAACTGCCTATAATAACATCGCATTTCTCTATACTTCGTGACTTTTGAATCGCACCATTTCCGCACCAGCACGAAATCCGCTTTCAATTTTTCCGCTCCGGCAGGGCCCATATATTCCGGCTTGACTTGCGCAATATTCAATTCCGCGGCGGACATTGTTTGCACTTTTACCACCGAGGAACGCATGATATCCGTGGCCTGAGTCAATCCTATCTCAAACCGGCCGCTGGCCACGCCTGCGGAATAGGTCTCCAATGCCATCTTTAGAATCATTTCCTGGATCGACCAGTTCTCTGCGATCCCGGACTTTCCTGCGGCCAAGCAGGAGCGATTGCCGAAACATCCCTCTTCTACAAACCTTGACCGGGTCATTTCTGCACCCCCTGCCAGACCAGAGAAGGCAAAAAACAGCGCCATAAACAAGATTGCTTTCATATTCCTTTAATCCGTAAATCCCGTAAATTGCCGCATGTGCCCGGTCTGCCCGGTGAGTTGAACGGTCTCCGCAGCAAACCGCGCCCCGAAACCTCCCCCATCTTTCCCCTCTCGAGGGATTCCCGTCAATCCACCCAGGGCGTGTTGCGCCCTGGCAGTGAACATTCTCCGCCCGATCCTCCTGACGGCCCCCCAATGTCCCCACGCCGGCAATCTGATAGAGAGCATTCAGACCATAATATGGTCACTGGTAGCGCATTCCTTGTGTCGCGGGGGAGATGCTGTAGACTCGCGCCACGCCGGGCGGAAACGGATTGACGATCCACATTGGGAACGGGGCGAATTTAATTGGCCGCCAACCATGGGGGCGAAATTTGTGAAATCGGCCAAATTCAACTAAAGAAATGGTTGGCAGTTGGATCCCGCGCACGTTGTGATGGGAGAAACGTCGTTCCCTCCAATGTCAGCCCGGAAATTTAGACTTCTTTACCCCAAAACCAGATCGGAGGTTGAAAAATGGCCATCGACAGGTTGGATCATTTCTCCATACGCACCACGAAAATGCAGGAGACGAGAGATTTTTTCGTAGACGCCTTGGGTCTCGAAGACGGGAAGCGGCCTGCTTTCGACTTCCCCGGCCATTGGCTTTACTGCGGGGAGCGGGCGGTCATCCATCTGATCGGTCATGACCCGGACAACAAGGCTCTGGCCCACGCCGTAGGAGAAAAGAGTGCCGAGGAACTGGTCGGAAGCGGCTCGGTGGATCACGTCGCGTTCACCATTTCCGATGCCGCTGGAATGGCCGAACGGTTCAAGAAATTGAATATCCCCTTCAAGGAAAGGGATATTGCCGATATGAATCTGAAGCAGATTTTCGTTGATGACCCCAATGGGGTGACTATCGAGCTGAATTGTTTTACCTGATGCGCGGGTAGGCTTTTCCGGCCCTTTGGCCAGCAGCGGGAGGCGACTCGATATCTGATTGCCGCCTCTTGTCTGCGGATTCGAGGGAAAGAAATCCCCAATTGCGTCCAGTACCGATGACGTCAATTCATTGGCGGAGCACAAATCCCGCCCCGGCACCTCGGCTAAAAATACCGGGCGGCCGGGTTGGCACACCGGCCCGATGGATTGGGGGCGACCCACGACAACAGCATTCCGCTCCTTCGCCAAGCAATCATGGAAAAAACCACTCCCACCGATATTTCCCCCGGCGTCACGCCGGAAGCGTTGCTGCAACGGGCCCGGGATATGGCACCGATACTCCTGCAGCGGGCAAAAGACGCCGAGGATGCGCGGCGTATTCCCGATGAAACCATGCGGGAAATTCACGATGCGGGTCTCATGCGCGTCATGCAACCCCGCAGATTCGGGGGCTACGAGTACGATTTCGGACTGTTCGTCAAAATCGCGGCCGAGCTGGCCCGCGGATGTGGCTCGAGTTCATGGGTTTACAGCAATCTGGCCAGCCACCAGTGGATGGTCGGCATGTGGTGTGGCGAGGCCCAGGACGAGGTATGGGCCCGCTCGCCCGACGAATGCGTTTGCTCGTCGTTGGCATTTCCCGCCGGCAAGGCGACACGCGTCGAGGGAGGCTATCGCATCCGAGGTCAGTGGCCTTTCTCCAGCGGAATCGATAATTCGCGATGGGCCATGCTCGCGGCTGTCGTGGAGGAAGACGCCGGACATCCTCAGGAACATCGGGTATTTCTGTTGCCCGAGGCGGATTACGAAGCGGTGGACAATTGGTTCGTGACCGGATTGAGCGCCACCGGCAGCAAAGACGTGAAAGTGGAAGACAAATTCGTCGCCGAGCACATGACCGTCTCTCCCCTTGATTGGCGGGGGGGCGATTCGCCCGGCAGTCCAGTCAATCCGTCGGCCCTCTTCAAGCTGCCGGTGATCTCCATATTTCCCTATTGCATCAGCGGGGTGTCGCTGGGTATCGCACAGGGGGCGTTGGATCGATATGTGGCGCATACGCGAAAGCGCGTCAGCACCTACACCGGCGCCAAAGTGGCGCAATTCTCCAATGTCCACATCAGCCTGGCCGAAGCCGGCGCGCTGATCGAGGCAGCCGAGCGCATGATGGATTACGATTGCGCGGAGGTGACGCGGATCGCCGACGAGGGAGGCACGCCCACATTGGACCAGAAAGTGCGCTACCGCCGCAACGGGGCTTACACCACCACACTTTGTGTGCGTGCGGTGGATATCCTCTTCAGCCTTACGGGTGGTGCTGCCCTATTCGAAAATAACCCCATTCAACGCTCGTTCCGTGACATCCATGCCTGCAAGGCCCACATAGCCCTCGCCTGGGAACCGGCCGCATCGCTCTACGGCAGAGTCGCTTTGGGATTGCCTGCGGACAGTCCCCTGCTCTGAGCCCCGCGCTTTTTCCCGCTGCCGGGCCACGAATCGGGCGCGCATGACGATACGTTGCCACCCGATCGCCATGTGCCGCACCACCTTTGCGGGCTCGAGTATTGAAGGGAGAACGGAAGCATCGCGCGTCGTCGCTGGGCGGGTCCCCGATGGGCCTGGGATCACCCCGCGGGCACCATGCCAAAATCGTAATCCACCGTGTAGAAAGGGTTGGGTATCTGAAGCTGTGCCGCTTCCTCCGGCGAATGGTGGCGCACGAAATCGACCACAAGCGAGTCCTTGACACCGAACACAGGATCCGAGTCGAGCCAGGGATCATTTTCCACGAAGATCTGGGTTGTCACTGGCTCGTAACCCTCGGCGGTGACGATGAAATGAATATGGGCCGGGCGACGGTTATGGCCCCCCATGGCCTCCAGGATCTTGCCCGCCGGACCATCGTTGGGGATGGGGTAGCTTTCCGGCTTGACTGTGCGGAAGGCGTAGCGGCCGTCCCCATCGGTGAGCAACTTGCCGCGTAGGTTCATTTCGGGCTGATGGGAATCCTGATTTTCGTACAATCCGTTGGGGGCGCTTTGCCAGATATCGAGCAACGCGCCTTCGATGGGCTGGCCTTGCGTCGTGGCGACCCGCCCTCTTACGATCAAGGGCTCTCCCGGCGTATTTTCGGCGATCGATCCCGCCGTGGCCACTTGGCGCGCCCCGTCGCGATAGAAAGGTCCGAGGACGCTGCTCTCCGTCGCCCCTTGGGGCTTGCGATGGTTGATCGCGTCGGCAAGAATCGTGGCTCCGAGAACGTCGGAGAGCAAA
The DNA here is from genome assembly GCA_022574555.1 of SAR324 cluster bacterium. Classification (GTDB taxonomy): domain Bacteria; phylum SAR324; class SAR324; order SAR324; family JACQKK01; genus JACZRV01. Next base: position 6,528 of record JACZRV010000036.1, on the reverse strand, counting down.
ATGAACTCCTGGCGGGAGTCGTCGCAAATTTGGCCGGCAGCGGTGAGAAACCGGATGCCGGTTTCCCATTCGGCTTCCGTGGGCTCGATGTCCCGTATGAATCCATGGAGGTGTTCGACGAGGCTCGAGAGCACCTGCCCGAGCCGGGGATCGGATGTCTTTTCAAGCCGCTTGAGTACCGCTTGGGTAAGATTCTTTTCGGTCAGATTGCGCATGTCCCAATCCTCCGGTGGTTGATCCTTCCCCGCCATCGAGATTCCAAGGCCCTTTCCGGGCTTCAGTGGCCTTGGGGCCTCTCCCCCGCCCATGCCTTGCGGTCGTTTTAGATTTTACTGACGTCAATTCTCATCGCATCGAGTCTGGCACTGCAACCCGCGCAGCCCAGGAGCGAGCGTCTTGAATTTGCGGCCGCTATTTATACAACGGATTAAGGCCATCATCACTAAGCGCCCAGGTAATACTTTTTCACGAGATGGTGCTCACGAAGCAGGGATCTGTCGCCGGCGAAGGCGATTTTGCCCTCCACGATGATGTAACCCCGGTCGGCGATCTTGGTGGCCTGGTTGAAATTCTGCTCGGCCATGAGAATGGTCAGATCGCGGCGCTCCTTCAATTCCTTGATCTTTTCGAAGAGGTGAGCGACGAGGATGGGGGCCAACCCCACAGACGGCTCGTCCACCAGCAGGAATCTGGGATGGGACATTATCGCTCTGGCCAGAGCCAACATCTGCTGCTCTCCCCCGCTCATGCTGCCTGCCGGTTGATTCTTCCGCTCCAAAAGCCTGGGAAAGGCCTCGAAGCAGAACTCGAGATTGCGGGCGATATGTGGGCGGGCGGCCATGCGAAAAGCGCCCATCAGCAAGTTCTCTCGCACCGTGAGCTTGGGAAAGAGGTGTCTGCCCTCCGGCACCAGGATGATGCCGTAGTTGACGATGTCCTCCAGGCGCTTGCCCGTCAATTCGATCGTCTCGCCGTCGAGTTCCATCGCGATACGGCCACGGCTGGGCCGCACCAGCCCCATGATACACTTGATGAGAGTACTCTTGCCGTTCCCGTTGGTTCCCAGCAGTACCACGGTTTCGCCGGCATTCAGTTCCATCGAGACACCGTGCAAAACATTCACCGCCCCGTAGCCGGCATCAATATTCTCGACAACGATTCTATTCCCCAAGGTAGGCCTTTTCCACTTGAGGGTTTTTAATGACGTCGCCCGGGCTCCCATCGGCAATTTTTCGCCCCGCGTCCAGCACCACCAGCCGCTGGGAGAAGTTCATCACCGCCCGTAGAATGTGCTCGATCATGATGATCGTGATCCCCTGGCCGCTTAAGATGTGAAAAATGGCCAGCATCTCGTCCAATTCGGAACTGGCCAGACCGGCCATAACCTCATCGAGGATCAGCAGCCGTGGACGGCTGGCCAGTGCGCGGGAAAGCTCCATCTTGCGCATTTCGATCTGGGTCAGGTCCAGGGGGCTCGCGGTGGCCTTATCGCCCAACCCGATGAGCTCAAGGATCTCCCTTGCCGCGGCTTCCAACTCCGTCGATCGCATCTTGACCGCGGCGGCGAACCGCAAGGGAATGCACAGGTTCTCCAGCACCGTCATGCTGCGGAAGGGTCTTGGAATTTGGAAACTCCTGGCGATTCCGGCGCGGGCGATGCGGAACGAAGCCAGCGACGTGATCTCCTCGCCGTCGAAATAGATTCTGCCCCGGTCGGGCCGGAGCACACCGGTGATGCAGTTGATCAAAGTGGTCTTGCCCGACCCGTTTGGTCCGATGAGCCCCAGCCGTTCGCCGCGGTGCACCACCAGGTCGATGTGATTCAACGCGGAGAATCCACCGAAGCTCTTGGTCAGGTCATGGACCTCCAGCAAGGAGGCCATCAGTCGGTTCGCCGCTTCAACAGGGATTGAAAGAGCCCCACCAGGCCGTTGGGTGCCAGGATGACGAATCCCACCAACAGAATGCCCACAATCAACAAATTGTATTCGGAAGAAATGGTCACCGTGGCCACCTGCTGGGTCGTACTGAGCAAGATGGCGCCCAGCACTGGCCCTATCCAGCTGCCGGTGCCGCCGATGAGGGGCATGGCCAGGCTGTTGACCGCCATGTCGAGGCTGATGGTGCTCAAGGGCTCCATGTATGAGATGTAATAGGGATATGGTGCCCCGGCGATACCCATCAGTGCGCCGCTCGTGGTCGCCGAGAGCACCTTGAGACGCAATACCGGAACGCCATTGCAAGCCGCTGCCACCTCGTCGTCACGAATGGCGGCCAATCCCCGTCCAAACCAGGAATTCTCGATGAACCAGGCCAACGCCACCGTAAAGACGGCGATGATCACCATCGTGGCAAACAGCAATTCCATGTAATTGCTGAAGAAGGAAACCTCCTTGGGCCGGAGGATGTACATCCCCTTGGCCCCTCCCAGGGCCGGGGTGTTGATGATCAAGGTGGCGATGACGATCGACATGGCCAGGGTGGCGATGGAAAAGTAAACCCCCTTCAAGCGCAGGGTCAGGTAACCGATGGCCAGTCCCAGGACGGCCGAGCTGGTACCCCCGGCAACGATCAGCCAGGGCAGCGGCAAATTGAAATTGGTGATCAGATACCCTGCGGTATAGGCGCCCAAGCCGAAGTAGGCTCCGGTGCCGAAATTGACGTAGCCGGTATAACCCCCCAAAATATTCCACGCCGTGGCCAGGATGATATACTGCAGGACGATGTAGGTGGAAAAATAGAAATATTGGTTTTCAATGTAGGCGGTCAATAAAAGCCCCCCCGAGATCACGGTGACCGCTAGAATCAACAGGGCTGCTTTCTTCATTCGATTACATCACCATGGGGCCGCCGTCCTTCCCTGCGCTTCGGTGCAGCCTGGGTGCACCAGCATCCCGATTATACCCGCGCAACGCCCCCATCGGGCGGCGTGAAAACTCCGGCAGGATGCGCCCGGTTTTCCTAGCGGCCAAAGATACCGGAAGGTCTGATCGCCAAAACCAGCAACAGGATGCCGAAAGAGACCGCTGGCGCCATGGAGGGGCTGTAAAATGTTGAGGTCAGGCTTTCCGCTATACCCAGCAGCACAGCAGCCACCAGGGTGCCTACGACGCTGCCCATACCGCCCAGTACGGCGATGGCGAAGACCCGTCCAATGTATTCGCGTCCCATGGACGGCTCGATGGGAGAGATCATGATCAGCAGCGCCCCCGCGACGCTGGCAGTAGCCATGCCCATGCCGAAGGCGACGGATTTGATTTTTATGGGGTCCGCTCCCATCAGCCTGGCGGCCAGGCTGTCTTGCGCAACCCCCTGGATTGCCATGCCGTAAAAGGTTTTCGAGAGATAGAGGTACACGATGAAGATCATCGCCACACCGGCTACGAAGGGAATCAGCAGGCGATAGGGAATGCCCACCAGCCCGATTTCGATGGATTTACCCAGATAAAAGGCATTGACCATGCGGTAATCCACGCCATAGGTGATGTTCAGCCCCACCTCGACCAGAAAAAGTATCCCGAAAAAAAAGACCAGGCCCCTGAGGGATTCGGCACCATGCCTTTCAAAGAATGCGTAGTAAAATCTGTAGATTAGAATGCCCAGCAGGTAAAACGGCGCGGCCATGGCAATACCGGCCAGCAGCGGGTCGATCCCGAAAGTCGAGTTGAGGATATAAACGGCATAGGAGCCCAAAACGACGAATGCGGGATGGGCGATGTTTACGATGTCTAAATATCCGAAGACGATGGAAATGCCCAGGCTCACCGCCGCGAGAAACCCGCCCAGCAATATTCCCGCCACAATGGCGTTTACGAATAAATCCAGCGTCAGCAATGCTCTGCCCTTTGCACAAACCAGGAGGTTTCCGTCCGTCCGGCGCAGATGCCCACACGGCCGGTCGAAGGATCTGGTCTATTGCCTCTGGTCTATTGCCTCTGGTCTATTGCCAACCCGGGAAGGGGTAGATCAACTCTCCCGAACGAAATTTTTCGGGGTAGATGACCCGCATCTTTCCAGGCTTGGTGAACTCAACCATCTCGTGGCTTTCGATCCCCTGCAATTGCACGAACAGCATCCGGGAACGCGCCCATTCCCCGTTGGGGCCGAATTTGACCTTGCCCACGACCGTCTCAAACTCCGCTTGTCGAATGTACTCCCCCACCGTTTTCTGGTCGGTGCTTTTGGTGGCCTCGATCGCCTGCTGCAAGACCTGGAGGTAGGCATAGGCAAAGGGCGGCAGGTAATAGCCCAGCGGATCCAAATTCTGTTTGGGTGCCTCCGCTTGATATTTCTTGAGGAATGCTTCGATGCCGGGAAAATTCAGGGTGGGTTCCGGCGCCCAAAACCAGTAATTGAAAATGCCGTTCAGAGTAGGCCCCAGGTTCATTTGAATAGATGTGTACTGTAGCCCTACCATGCTCCCACCGATGATTTTCGGCTCCAGCCGCACCTCCTTGGCCGCCCTGACGAAGCCGACTGATCCGGGCGGATAGGACATTACGTAGACGATATCCGGCTTGCGCGCCTTGATGGCACGGACGATGGGGGTGAAGTCCGGGATGCCCATCTGGTAGCTCTGGTCGTAGACGATCTCGAACCCATGCTTGAGGGCGTTTTCGCGGGCGCCGTCCACGGCATTCTGGGCAAACTCGGCATCGGCGGCCAGTAGGGCCACGGTCTTGGGCTTGGGATTTTGGCGGGCGGCGACCTCAAAAAATCCCGCGGACCAGTCCACCACCGGATTGGGTCCGGCGGGCATGATCTGGAAATAGTAGGGGTAGTTGAAATGTTGGTTGACCGCCGTGGCGAAGAGGGAGATGAACACCATCTCTCTGTCGATCACCAAGGGCATGGCCGGTGCCGTGATGTTGGTACCGTAACCGGAGACGATGAAATCGACCTTGTCGATATCCAGCAGTTTGGCATAGATGAGCGGTACGTTTGCGCCCTTGGTCTGGTCATCGTAATAGACCAGCTCCACGGGACGACCCAGGAGGCCCCCGCCGTCGTTCACGTCCTTGGCCCAAATCTGCATGGCCAGCAAGGCACCCTTGCCCGCTTGCGCCAGGGGCCCGGTCAGCGCCATGCTGAAGCCTATTTTCAGCGGCTTCTGCGCATGGACGGCGGGTACGGTGAATGCAACGATCGCGATAGCGCAAAGGAAATATTTTCCCAAGCGGACTGCACGCACACGTAATCCGTTCATATTCGCACTCCCTTTTTTGCGCCGGGTAATTTCCAAATCGACGATTCACGACGGCTGAATTCGCGAATCATTCTTGCACTTCTAACCATCAGCACCATCGGGCAAAGTCAAGCGATCCGATTGCCGCTGCGGGCGGCTTTGCCGCGTAGAAATTGCTCCCGCTGGGAGAGCAGGAAATGGCCCAACGGGTCAACAGGGGCGTCAACGTTTTTCAATCACCCTCGAACCGTCGTCAATCCTTCAATCAGCCTGTCCCAGCGGGCGGAAAATCAGGTCGTTGACCTGAACGTGCGGGGGCGTGGAAAGCATGTAACACACCGCATCGGCCACGTCCTCGGGCTCCAGGGGTTTGAAGTGGGAATAGTACTGTTTGGCTTTTGCGTCATCACGAAAGAATCGCTCGTGAAACCCGGTCTGGGTCAGCCCAGGAGTGACCATACCGATCTTGATGAGGCTGTTTTTCTGCAAAAGCTCGTCGCGCATGCCATCGGTGACGGCCCGCACGGCATATTTTGTGGCCGCGTAGAAGGTCAGATTCTTGCCGGGGGGTATGCCGTGGGCCGTGCTGGACGAGACATTGATAATCTGGCCGCCGCCCTTGCGCGCCATATCCAAGACGGCTTCCCGCATGCACAGGGTCAGCGCGAGGACGTTCACGTCCACCATCTCCCGCCAGTGGTCCATATTCCCACCTGCAATGGTGTGCTCGTGGCCCAACCCCGCATTGTTGATCAGAACATCGACGCCGTCCCATTCCTTGCGGATGGTATCGAACAGATTTTGGATGCTGCCCTCGTCGCGCAGATCCGTGGGGACGGCCATGGCCGTTCCTCCGCTACCGGCAATTCTTGTCTGCAATTGATTCAAAAGCGCGGCGCGGCGTGCTGTAATGACCACGCGCAGCCCCGATTGGGCCAGCCGTTCGGCGATGGCCTCGCCCATGCCGCTGGATGCGCCGGAGACCAGGGCCACTTTTCCGTGCCAGCGTTCCATGCTCAACATCGAAATATCTCTCCTATGCGGTTGCGGATTCTCGCCGCTGCGGCTCTGCCCCGGCTTGACGGCCGGAGTGTGGCGGGTGTAGGTTCGCTTCCTTTCCGGGGCAGTCTGCCCCACGCAGAGGGGCGATGGCAAGCCGGGGTGGTGATCGATCGCGGATTGGGGTCGAAGGTATAGTCACGTCCAAACGCAACGATATACTCGGGAGCCAATCATGGAAAATGTCAGTTATACCAAGGAAGAGATGCTCAGCAGACGGGTGTCGCTCTACAAGGATCTGACCCCCTCGCACCACGCCTTCGTGGATTCCCATCTGCCGGGTC
>JACZRV010000163.1 GCA_022574555.1 SAR324 cluster bacterium | reverse complement strand
TGACGGTATTGGTCGTGTCGCCGCCGGGAGAAAAGGTCACGATGCCGCCCGCTGCTCCGACGATGACCGTGGCCGTAGCGTCGGTGATGGTGCAAGCGGGGAAGCACGCCACGGCGCCGTCGCCGCCTCCGCCGGTGTCCCCTGTACCGCCGGTGTCTCCCCCGCCGGAGCCGTCGTCCGTCTCCCCCTGGAAGGTGAGCTTCTTCGGGTCGTCGGCCTCGGGGATGCAGGCGGACAGGAGCAGGGGCAGGGCGGCTATGGAAGCCAGGGCCGCGACGACGATCCAATTTTTGCGGGATGGTTTCACCATTTCACCTCCCATTGCAGGGCCACCTGCGTATTCCCGTCCATGGGCAGGAGCCGCAACGACACCGGGTTATCGGCGGGTTCATCCATGTAGATCCAGGTGCCCAGGCCGGAAAGCGCCACGGCCACCAGGAAGAATTGCAGGGCGGAGTCGGCGTGGGCGTCGCCATTGTTGGATTCCGATGCGAGATCGTCGGAGGCGGCGTTGAACTCGTCCTCGGTGGCGGCGGATTCCGCCTCCTTGGTGAGCTTGTCCTGCTTGTCGTTAGAGGCCAGCAGCGCCTGGACATCCTGCAGCATCAGGATGCCGGCCACGGCGGCCACGCCATAGGAGAGCCCCCACTTCCAGACCCAGGCGTCGTGCGCACCGGCGGCCATGGCCTGACGCGTGGAGAGGGTGGGCTCCATAGAGGCATCGAGGGTCACGGTCTCCCCGGCCACCACGATGACGGGCTCCAACCTTGGGAAGTACCCCTCGCGGGTCAATTCAACCTGATGCGGTCCGGCGGCGATGAAGAGCGCGTCCCCGTCCGGCACCGCTGGAGCGCCGTCCAGGGTGATGCGTGTCTCGCCGGACAGTCCCTCGAATTCCAGGGTTCCGCCCGGCTCCAGGATCGCGTCGATGCGGGTGGGCTCATCCAGGGTCAAGACGACGGTTCGTGCCACCGGGACGTGGCCTGCCAGTTCCAGCCGCAGGTCGTACTCGCCGGGAGGCAACTCCAGGGCCATGGGGGACTTGCCCTTGACACGGCCATCCACGATTACGGCGGCGTTGAAGGGCGTCGTGCCGATCTGCAGGACGGCCTGGGCTTCCGTCAGGAGAAGTTCCACACGGGCAATGCCGCCCGCAGCAAGTTCCACCGTCTGGGACGCGCTCAGATTGCCCTTGCGCAGGGTGAAGGTGTGGGGGCCGGGGGAGATGTTTTCCAGCAGCACGTCGGTGACACGGCCCGGCAACACCTCGCCGTCCAGGATGATCTCCGCGCCCGTGGGGGCCGAGCTGACGAATACCCGCCCCGCAGTGGGAGCGGCGGCGGCCAAGCCGTCGGCCGCCACCACCTCAGCCACCAGGTCACGCAGTTTGCCGTACAGACCGGCGATGTCGCAGCCGATGCAGGTGTCCTCCCGGACGATCTTGTCCGCCGCGCGCGCCAGGGTCAGGCTGAGCTGGGTGAAATCGGCCTCGCGCACGATCTGCAGCACGAACAGGCGCTCGACCTGGAGGAAATCCTGGATGGCACGGATGCACTGCTCCTCCGTGCACGCCTCGGCCTCCAGCGACTCGAAGGCCAACTCCTCCGCCGCCGCGTATTCTTCCTGGGAAATGATGGCATACGATGCGCTCAGGAGGGATTCCAGGGTGTTGAACAACACCCGTTTTTGCGCGTCGGAGACATCCCCGATGGCGGCCAGGGGCGCAACCGCGGCGTCGGGCTTGGGCTCCTGGGCCGCCAGGGACGGCACCAGCGCCCAGAAAAACAGGCAAACGGCGGCCAAATGCCGGCCCCTGAAAATGCCTTGTAACTTGGAATCTTCCACCATGTCCCCCACCAGATATGACGGACGCCGAATTTGGTGCCGATGACGACTAAATATCAAATAATAGTCGTAAGGTGAAGAGCGCACCGCGACTCGGGTGGTGGCGCGAGGGGCACGATTCGGCTGCGTCATTAAGTTTAAATCCGGGTAATGGCAGGGAAGGACCGACGGCTGGAGCTGGCTACCGCCGCGGCACTCAAATAATCTGAGAATACCAAAATATCTGCGGATCCCTGCGGGAATCTCGACCACATGCGCGATGCGGGTGGGGAGCGACCGTTTCCGTTTCCAATCCGGAATGTATAAAGTGGGTAGAATAATGATTTTCCACACTGCTGCGAGACATCTGACCATCTAGCGTGCGTCCCAATCTACCCTGAGCGCTGCCCCGGTCAGCCAGAATAAAGTCACCCATGGCACGATCGAAACGAGCCGTCCAGAAGGACATATCCCGCTTCTTGAGCTTCCAGCGCGCCAAGCCGCGGGCGGGGAAGCACACCCTCGAAGATATGATCTCCGAAAACCGGCCCATTGACAAAAAGGAATTGGACCGCTCCTTTGCCACGATCGCTGCAAAGGTGGACGACAGCAAGGTCTCGCCCTATTCCGTCGAATATGCCCGCAAGTTCTGCTACGACATTCTGGCAGCGGTCAACGATCTCACGCCGGTAAAGCGCTTCTACGTCCTGCAGACTATCGATTTTCTGAGGGCGGAAACAGGGATCGCCAATCTGGTGCAGCTCCTGCTGTTGGGAGATCAGCAGGTGCGGCGCGGTCTGGCGGTCGTCTTTTTCAGCACGTTTCGCGCCACCTGCGAGGTCATCCAGACCATCATGCGCCGGGACGACGTCTTCACACCTGCCAATCGCGACTCGGAGAAAGGCGAGCTTTATGTCTTCCAATCCGACCTGGCTCGCCGGCTGATGAAGCTGCTCGATGGCGATTTCATCGAGGCGGAAGCCAATCGACACGGAATAGATAACACCCTGCCGGTGGACCTGCTCAAAAAGATCCTGGAAAAGCGAAATCCCGCCGATCTCATACCCTCGCTAATCGAGGACGAAGCCAATGTCATCAATCTACTGGTGGACTACCTGGCCCTGCTCCAGACCCACCACGGATTGTACCTCTACGCGCGCAAGCGCGGCGAGTACCTCAAGCTGTTCCTCTGCCACGACCTACCCGGCCACGAAATTCCGGGACTGACCACATTGGACATCAGCCGGGTCGTGGCCGGTTTCCTGGCCGCCAACATTCAGCTCAAGCCTCAGGACGAACTGATCTACGACCTAATCACGGAAGTCCGTTACCGCCTGCCCGATACCCTGGCCCGCGAAAAAGCGTTTTTGGACCAACTGGCGCCGCAGACCCTGGGATACCCTGATTCAGCAGGTGCGAGGCGCCCTGAAGCGGCTGGCGGCCAATGAGGCGGATGTGGAAGCATTTTTCGGCCAGGTGCAAATGATGTCCGAAGACGAGGGTATCCTGTCCCAGATCGAATCGGGCATCGTGGAAATGGTCAAGCGGGGTGTGATCGCCATGACCGATTCCATGCGCGGCATTGTGGAGCCTTTCCGCGACGTACAAAAAAAACGCGCCGTGACGCGAGAGGCGGCGAACAGGGAATTCCGCGACGCCGCTGACGCGGAACCCGGCGCAGCGGCCCAAGCGCCGGGCAAAATTCTGTTGGAAAAGGACACCGGTACCGCTGCGAGCCTGGATGAATGCTTTCCCGTGGAGACGGATAAACAGGGCTACCGCGGTGGAGGCGGAAAGACCATCTACAAGGACTATGTCGACACGGCCAGGGTCTTTCAGAACAACGAACTGGCCATCTACCGGTTCAAACACTGCTTCAATATCCTATTGCACCACTTCCGCACGAGCCAGAAGGAAAATCCCGTCGTCGCCTTGCGCCATCCCCATCCCACCGAGCAGGGCAAAACCTTCGACGAGCATTATCTTGCCTTGCAATTGCCCGAGATAGGCACCAACGATCTGCATAAGCAACCCCTCATGCTGTGCCTGGGCACCACCCATTTTCCCCGCAAGCATCTGGAACTGGCATTCGACGGCGAAGCCGAGGATCCAGCAGACGCCCTGGTCGATCCCTACGTGATCCTATTTGTGGGCAGTACGACCGCCCAAGGTGCCGGGCGCGCGGTCAGCCGCAAAATCGACGGCAAAGGCCACACATTCAACGAGGTGCGCATCCTCGATACCATCCTGCCCCTGGTCTATCAGGCGCTTCATCTCGTGCTGCATCATCTTCCCGATGACGACAGGCACTGGAATCACGACGACGTTCAGTGGTGCGTGGACTTCCTGCGCAAAACCACATTGGGCAAGTGACGGTCTTCCGGACGGAGTTAGGCAGACGGGATAACGGGATACACACCCCACAATGCTGTTTAGGAATGCTGTTTAGGAATGCTGTTTAGGAATGCTGGTTTAGCAGCTGTGTTGAGAGTCGGCATTCCGTGTCCTTCCGTTTGCCCGCGGCGGCTATCGGTTGTACAACGCAGGGGGGATTTCCAGTTTTATCATTGCAGGGGATTACATGAAATGGGGATTACATGAAATTCGGAATATCGCTGATCATGCGGGGCAACGCCGCGACCCCGGAGGCATTCGTGACGATCGCGGAACGGGCCGAAGCGCTGGAATTGGATTCGCTGTGGTGCACCGACCACCTGATCATTCCCCAGCGGACGGTTTCCCGCTACCCGGGCCGGGCCGATGGCAATTTCCCCGATACCTGGCTCGAGCGATACTGGGAGCCCTTCACCGTGCTCAGCTTTCTGGCGGCCCACACGAGCAAGATCGCCCTGGGCACCAGTGTATTGATTCTCCCCATGCGCAATCCGGTGGAGGTCGCCGCCCAGGTGGCGCAACTGGACCAGCTATGCAACGGACGCTTCATCTTCGGTGTGGGCGCCGGCTGGTTCCAGGAGGAATTCGATGTGCTGGGCTGGCCTTTCCGTGAGCGGGGGGCGCGCACCAACGAAGCGCTGGCGCTCTGCAAGGCGCTCTGGACCCAGGACAAACCCAGCTTTCGGGGCAGGAATTACCGCTTCGAGAACGCCAACTTCGCCCCCAAGCCGGTACGGAAACCCCATCCGCCGATCTGGATCGCCGGCCATTCCACCGCCGCCCTGCGCCGCGTGGCCAAGTATGGCGATGGCTGGCACCCCTTCAAGCCGACCATCGAGGTAATCGAACGGGGCAAGGCCGATTTGCAGGGGCTGTTGGCAGCGGAAGGGCGCAGTCTGCACGAAATCGAAATATCGCTCAAGGGTGCCCTGGTCTTTCAGGATGCGCCGCCCGCCGCGGAGCCGGTTTCCCTGGAGGGGTGGCCCCTGGAAGGGCGGCCCAAGGAGATCATCGAGGCCCTCAAGCGTTACGAGGAACTGGGCGTCGGCCATTTCACCTTCGACATTCGTCCCGAAACCTTGGAGACCGCCCTGGAGACCATGGAGCGCTTCGTCCAGGACGTGCGGCCCTATCTGTGAACCAAGCTGTGAACCAAACTGTGAACCAAACTGTGAACCAAACTGTGAACCAAACTGTGAACCAAACTGTGAACCAAACTATGCAGCAGAAGCGAAATCCCTTCCACCGGCTGGAGACCCGTCATGACTGACGCCACCGCAACCGCCACCACCGTGACCAACCCCTACGCCGCCGGAGCGGCTTATATCGATGGCGAATACGTGCCCCTGGCCGAGGCCCGCATTCCCATCACCGATTGGGGTTTCATCCGCTCCGATGTCACCTACGACGTGGTGCACGTGTGGAAAGGGCGCTTCTTCCGCCTGGAGGATCACCTGGAGCGGTTCGAGCGCAGCGCGGCGGGCATGCGCTTCACCCTGCCCCATTCCCGCGCGGGGCAGCGCGAGATCCTGATGGAATGCGTGCGCCTTTCCGGGCTGCGCGACGCCTACGTGGAAATGATCTGCACCCGGGGCACGCCGCCGCCGGGCTCCCGCGACCCGCGTCAGGCCCGCAACCGGTACTTTGCCTTCGCCGCGCCGTTCATCTGGGTGGCCGATGAAGCCCAGCGCATGCGCGGTCTGCACTTGGTGATCAGCGCAGTGCAGCGCATTCCGCCCGAGTCGGTGGACCCCACCCTGAAGAATTTCCATTGGGGCGATCTGATCCGCGGACTCTTCGATGCCTACGACCGCGGCGGCGAAACCGTGGCCCTGGTGGATGGCGACGGCAACCTGACCGAAGGACCGGGCTTCAACATATTCGTGGTCAAGTCGGGCAAGGTGGCCACCCCCCACCGGGGCGTGCTGGAGGGGATCACCCGCCGCACGGTGATTGAACTGTGCGCCGAGTGCGGCCTGCCCCTGGATCTGCGGCCAGTGAGCCCCGGCGAAGCCCGCTCGGCCGACGAGGTGTTCCTGTCGACGACAGCGGGTGGGCTGCTCCCGGTCACCACCATCGACGGCAAGCCAGTGGGCGATGGCAACCTGGGGCCAGTCACCGATCGCCTGCGCGATCTTTACTGGTCCAAGCAGGAAGCCGGCTGGCACGGCACGGACGTAGATTATACGGACCACGCGTAAGCGTGCCGGATTCGTGAGCACCTGAAAATCAGGTTCACGCAAAGACGCAAAGAGGCCCAGGAATTTGTCTTTTCTGCCTATGCCTTCTATTCAGCAGAATGGAGGATTGGCGCAATGCGATTTAGGTTTTGTTAGTTTCCCCACCCCGCCCTGCGGGCACCCCTCCCCACGTTGTGGAGAGGGCAACGACCCTCCGCGGTGCTCCCCCCTCTCCATGAAATGGGGAGGGGGATAGGGGGTGGGGACAGTTGTCGGCAACTCCCCCTGCCGGTGTCATCTCAATAAATCTCGGATTCCCATGACCCCATCGCCACCACTCAGCCGTTTTGCCGTGATCGATCTGACCCATGCCCGGGCCGGGCCCAACGCCGTGCGCCAGCTCGCCGATTGGGGGGCGCGGGTGATCCGCGTCGAGCCGACCGCCGATGGTGCCGATGGCGGGGGCATGGGGGCCGACCGCCACGGATTCGATTTTCAGAACCTGCACCGCAACAAGCGCTGCATCGCCGTCGATCTGAAGGCCCCGGAAGGCAACGCCATTCTTCGCAAGCTCGTGGAGCGGGCCGACGTGGTGGTGGAAAATTTCCGCCCGGCGGTCAAAGCCCGGCTGGGGGTGGACTACGAATCGTTGCGGGCCATCAACCCGCGCATCGTGCTGGGCTCTATTTCCGGTTTCGGCCAGGACGGCCCCTACGGCGACCGGCCCGGCTTCGATCAGATCGCCCAGGGCATGGGCGGGCTGATGTCGGTGACGGGCCTGCCGGAACAGGGTCCCGTGCGCGCCGGCATTCCGGTGGCCGATCTCTCCGCCGGTCTCTACCTGGCCCAAGGCATCCTGGTGGCCCTGCTGGAGCGGGAATCCTCGGGCCAGGGGCAATGGGTGCAGTCCTCCCTGCTGCAGGCCATGATCGCCATGATGGACTTTCAGGCGGCGCGTTGGCTCCTCGCCAGCGAGGTGCCGCAGCAGGCGGGCAACGACCATCCCACCTCTATCCCCACCGGCGTCTTCCGGGCAGCCGATGGCCACTTCAACATTGCCGCCAGCGGCGACAAGATCTGGCGCCGCCTCTGCGAAGCCATCGGCGCGGAACCCCTGGCCGATGATGCCCGCTTCGCCACCGGCGCAGAC
>JACZRV010000035.1 GCA_022574555.1 SAR324 cluster bacterium | reverse complement strand
CGCATCCACATCCAGCGTCGCCACCCGCTCCGGGGAGCGTTTCTGCAGATAGCTCACCAAGTGGGTGTTGACCGAGGCCAGCCCCTCCAGCAATTCCGACTCAGCCGGAACGTGGGACTTCTCGCCCAGTTGCAGCAGCGGCAAATCTTCTTGGTGGAAGCCCACCAGAAAATCCCGCGCCGCCTGGGCCGAAGGCAGGGAAAAACCCAGCATCTCGCCCAGGGCGCGATCTTCTTTCAGCCGATCCATGTCCTCGCACCGCTCGCCGCCGGCAAGCCACAGCGCAAACAGGCTCTCCGCGCTCTCAGCCGCGCTCAGGCCCCGATTGCGTCGTTTGGCCGAGGCCACCCGGTTCATCAAATCGGCCGCCCCGCTGGCCCGAAACAATTCCAACGCCAATGGAATGCCCGCATGGGCCGTGATCATCGAGGGATCGATACGCTCGTCAACTTCAAATGGCAATCGGGTTTGCATGAACTATGGCCCTCCTTGGCTCGTTGCACCCATCAGGTGAAACATACCAAATATCCCCGGCCAACGAAAATCCCCCAGCAAGGGGGCCATACCCATGTCCTCTATAAATGGCGCCATGCTTACTCGGGGAATGAGGTTTGGTTGCCGGCGTTGACAATCACCGATCTGTCCGATAATCTTGATTGCGTTGGAGCCTGTTCCCGCAGGCAATCCCCACCCTCAATCCGCCGGTGCGGGCATTGGAGGCCCGGCAGCACTACTCCTACCCCACGGAGGATATGGCGAGCAGCGCAACCCGCACCAAATTCATATTCGTTACTGGTGGCGTGGTCTCCGGCCTGGGCAAGGGCATTGCCACGGCTTCCATTGGTGCCCTGCTGGAAAGCCGCGGCCTGCGGATCAGCATCACCAAACTGGACCCCTACATCAACGTCGATCCAGGAACGATGAGCCCGTTCCAGCACGGGGAGGTTTTCGTCACCGATGACGGGGCGGAAACCGACCTGGATCTGGGCCATTACGAGCGGTTCACTCACGCCAATCTTTCCCGGGCCAACAACTTCACTACAGGCCAGATTTACGACGCCGTGATCCAGAAGGAGCGGCGGGGAGACTATCTGGGCATCACCGTGCAGGTGATTCCCCACATCACCGACGAGATCAAGCGCAAAATCCTGGAGGCAGCCCAGGACGTGGATATCGCCCTGGTGGAAATCGGCGGCACCGTGGGGGATATCGAGTCCCTGCCCTTCCTGGAGGCGATCCGGCAGTTCCGGCACGACTTCGACCGGCGGGACATCCTTTTCATCCATCTGGTGCTGCTGCCCCACATCGAGCTGAGCGGCGAATTGAAGACCAAACCCACCCAGCACAGTGTGAACAAGCTGCGCGAGATCGGGATTCAGCCCGACATCCTGATATGCCGCACCAGCAAGCCGGTTCCCCATTCGATCAAGGACAAGATCGCCCTGTTCACCAATGTCGATACCGAATGCGTGATCACCGGCCAGGACGTGAGTTGTGTCTACGAGGTGCCGTTGCGGTTCCATTCCGAGGGGCTGGACGAGCAGATCGTGGATCGTTTGGACATGTGGACCCGCCGCCCGAACCTGCAACAGTGGGCCGATATCATCGATAATTTCACCAACCCTCAGGGCAAGGTGAAAATCGCCATCGTGGGCAAATACGTCAACCTGCGAGAATCCTACGAAAGCCTCAACGAGGCCCTGTTGCACGGCGCGATCGCCAACCGGGCCGAACTGACCCTGGACTACATCAGCTCGGAAGACGTGGAAAATAAGGGGCCCGAATCGCTGCTGCAAGGTGCGGACGGAATCCTGGTGCCGGGGGGGTTCGGGGAAAGAGGCATCGAAGGCAAAGTGGCGGCAGCGCGTTACGCACGGGAAAACAAAATCCCTTACCTGGGAATTTGCCTGGGCCTCCATGCGGCCGTGATCGAATTGGCCCGCAACGTAGCCGGCATAGGCGACGCGAATTCGTCGGAGTTCAGCCACGGCGAAAGCACCAACGTGATCGATCTCTTGCCCGAGCAGCACCGCGTTTTGCACAAAGGCGGCACCATGCGCCTGGGTGCTTATGATGCGGTTCTGGACCCAGGCACGCGAATTGCCGAAGCCTACGGTAAGCTAAACATCAGCGAACGCCATCGCCACCGGTTCGAGGTGAACAACGACACCCTGCCCGTTCTGATAAAGGCGGGACTGGTCGTCTCCGGGCGAAGCGTCGAACGCGATTTGGTGGAAACGATCGAGTTGGCGGATCATCCCTGGTTCGTGGCCTGCCAGTTCCACCCGGAATTCAAGTCCAAGCCGTTCGATCCCCATCCCCTGTTCAAGGCCTTCATCACAGCGGCGACCGAGGAGACCAGCTTTGCTGAGCACGGCCCGGTTCTTCAGAGTGTAACGGCCTGACGGCTTCATCAGGTGTCACCACGTTCCCGCTTTGTCCATGTTCTCCGTCAAATCAAAGGTCGCCCTAGCGGCCGCGTTCAATGTGCTGCTGGGCTCCGTGGTGATGGGCTCCGTCGGATGGGCGGACACGTTAGCCCCCGTGATTCCTCCCGCCATCTCCCCTCCCGATTGTCCCGAGTACGATTCCTTGTGCCTGCAAGCTGATCGCAGCGGCGGCGTGGACCTGAAGGCGGGCACCGCCTATTTGGAAGGCAACGTGGTTGGATTTCTCAAGCGCCACGATCTGGTCTTCAAGGCACAATCACTGAAAGCCTTCCGCAACGACAACGACGAGTGGGTACGCCTGGAGTTGGATCGCGAGGTTGGCGTTCAACAACTGGAGCGATGGGCGACCGCGGATCATGCCGTGGTGGAAAACGACACGGGACGGGTGGAATTGTACGGCCGGGTCAAAATGGGTGAGGAATCGGCATATATCGAAGGCGAGAAGATTGTGATCGAACAGGACCCCGAGCGCAGCATCATCGATGGAGGACCCACGAAACCCTTGCTCATGCGCTATGCGGCACGGAGCGCACCAGCCAATCGTGAATCCGCGCCCACTGAATCCGCGCCCACTGAATCTGTGCCCACTGAATCTGCGCGCAACATGACGGGCGCGGAGGACGTCAACGGGGAAACATTTCCCGATACCATCTTGGTCACGGCCCGGCATGCCATTATTGACAATGCGGCAGGTCTGGCCCGATACGAGGGAAATGTCTTCATGAGGCGGGTTGAAATGGGGTGGAGGGTTTGGGGCGATATGATCGAATTGACGTTTTCAGAGGATCAGCGGCTCACCGATATTCATGTCGTTGGCGGCGCACGCATCGAACAGCCCAACCGCATCCTGTCGGGCGACGAGGTAGTCTCTCAAAATGAGATGGAAATATTGCTATTGATCGGCAATGCCCACGCTCGGCAAATCGGCCAGTTCGACATCAAATCGGACCGCATCGAAGTATACGCCGATGCCGAGAGGGGCTTGGTGCAAAGCAAGGATCAGCAGGGCACGTTGCGCCTCACGCTCAATTTCGGTGACGTCACTCCCCACATTTTAGATACCTCCAACGTGGATCTGCTCCGCGACCAAGGTTTGCCTGCCGGGACGCTCACGAAGCTTGACGCCATCGTAGGACAAACCTTCGAGGGGCGCTCGGCATTTATCGAGGCCGTGCGGCCACGCCTGAGCGCGGCGGAAGCCGAGCGGTTCCTGGACACCATCGCCGCGGCGGCGAGAAAACAAGCCGCCAAATGATGAGATCGGCGCATACGGTCTACCGCCATTTGGCGCCGGAAGGCCCCGCCATGCCACTGTATCGACATGGATGATGCCCCCGCCGAAACCCGGCCGCCTGAACCCCAGGCGCCCGGCGTTCAGCCCACCGGATCCTCCGGCGGCGCCACACCGGAAAAATCACTGATCGCCGAAGGCCTGGTCAAGAGATACCAGCGCAGGACGGTCGTCAACAACCTGTCGTTGCGAATATCGCCGGGCGAGGTCGTAGGACTGCTTGGTCCAAACGGCGCCGGCAAGACCACGACGTTTTATATGATCGCCGGTGTGATCCGGCCCGATGGCGGGAGGATCAGCCTGGGCGGCGAAGACGTCACGCGACTGCCGATTCACAAGAGGGCCCGCAGGGGCCTGGGATACCTGCCCCAAGAGCGCTCTCTGTTTCGGCGCATGAATGTGGAGGATAACCTGATGGCCGTGCTCCAATTGGCAGGGATTTCCCGCCAGGAGCGCGAGGAACGGCTCGAAATGGGCCTCACGGATTTGGGGCTGACCCAAATTCGTAAATCCATGGGCTATACGCTTTCAGGCGGGGAAAGCCGCCGTGTGGAAATCGCCCGTGCATTGGTGATGGCGCCCTCGATCATGCTGCTCGACGAACCCTTCGCCGGCGTGGACCCCATCGCGGTGATCGACATACAAGAACAGATTCAGCAGATCCGCGCCAAGGGTATCGGTATCCTGATCACCGATCACAACGTGCGGGACATACTGGGTATCACGGACCGGGCTTATATCGTGAACGAGGGCCAAATCCTGGTGGCCGGACTTCCCGAAGAACTGGTTAATAACGAGATCGCGAGGAAAATCTATCTCGGAGAAAAATTCACTTTGTAATGGGGATCGTGATGGGGTCTATTTTGCCTCTTGGATTCCGAGTCGGAGTGCGTTATTTGATAGGAAGCAGCAATTAAGATGCCACGCGCCCGAATCTGAGAAATGGTGCTGAATTTCGGATCGGCGCAGGCTCTGATAACGATGAACGAATATGGCGCTGACTTTAAAACTGCAAATGCGGCTGAGCCAACAGCTCATCATGACGCCGCAATTGCAACAGGCCATCAAGCTCCTCCAACTCTCCCGCAACGAGCTGGAGGAATTGGTTGACCAGGCCCTGATCGAAAATCCGGTTTTGGAAGAATCCCAGGACGACGGTGAGTCGACCGACGAGAAGGAGGAGATCAAGACCCGTGTCGACAGCGCCGAGGAGACGCTGCAACCCAACAACAACACGCCGACGGAACTGGAATGGCAGCAATACCTGGAGTCCGGTGGTGGCGTTATCCCCGAGCGGTATCACGGCGACGATTCGGAAGCTTACAATCTGGAAGCCACCCTGGCCCGCACCGATACGTTGCACGATCATCTTCGCTGGCAGTTGGACATGGCGCCCTTGTCGCCGATGGAAAGGGAAATCGGACGGCTGTTGATCGGCAACATGGACGATGACGGCTACCTCACCATCAGCGTTCAGGAACTGCTGGAGACCGACCCAGGGCTGCACGGCCGGATTCTCAAGGCCATCAACAAGCTTGGGATGTCCCTTCCGCCACCAGACAAGGTGGACACCGGCCTCCTGAATCAGAAATTTCATAGCGCCCGGGCCGCACCGGAAAAGACAAAGAAGAAGAAGAAAGCCCCGCCGGTGTTCGAAGACGAGGAGCCAGCACCACCGGAAAAACCCACGATCAAGGTGCATCCCAAGACGGCGGCGGCGGTAGAGGCCGTATTGCGCTACATTCAGGACTTCGATCCCACGGGTGTGGGCGCGCGAAGCCTGAAGGAATGCCTCGAAGTTCAAATGGAGGCAATAGACATGCGCGATTCCCTGGCTTTCCGGATAGTCGACCAGGACCTCAAGCTGTTGGAAAGCAAGGATTTGCGCAAAATCGCCCGCCGCCACAAGGTCGGTCTGGAGGAGGTGATAGAATCCTACAAGCTGATCATGTCGCTGGAGCCCAAGCCGGGGCGTCCTTTTGTCGCCGAGAGGCCGCAGCACATCACGCCGGACGTCTACATCTACAAGTTCAGTTCCGACGGCAGCGAAAGCGAGGAGCAGGTGGGTCAGTTCCGGGTATCTCTGAACGACAATGGAATACCACGATTGCGAATCAGCAATTTCTATCGGGAAATGGCCGCCAGCAAGGACACGGACTCGACACTGACCAAGGAATACATTCAGGAGAAGATCAAGGCCGGCAACTGGCTGATGAAGAGCATCGAGCAACGTCAGCGCACCATATTCCGCGTGACGAAAAGCATACTCAAGCATCAATACGAATTCTTCGACAACGGAATAAATTTTTTGCGGCCCCTGGTGTTGAAAGACGTGGCCGAGGACATCGAAGTTCACGAGTCGACAGTCAGCAGGATCACGACCAACAAGTTCGTGCACACGCCGCAAGGTATTTTCGAATTGAAATACTTTTTCACCAGCGGCATCGACCAGGGCCACGGGGAGGTCATCTCCTCCAAGAAAATCAAGGATCTGATCCATAAGATCATCGCCAAGGAAGACGTGAAGGATCCGCTGACCGACATTCAGATCGCCGAGCGGCTCCACAACGAGTGCCAGATCAAGGTGGCCCGGCGAACCGTCGCCAAGTACCGCGAAGCCTTGAACCTGTTGCCCTCGAACAAGCGCAAGCAGATGTTCTAGGGAGTCCGGCCGCGGCTCGCGTCAGGCTGCCGCGTCAGCTCAAGGATTCCCTGGCAGATTGAAGGTTTGTCGTCGATCCGCCGAAAATAGGATCGAGGGGGTAAGACCATACACACGAGATATCCGGCGTCCATGCCCATACTGAATCACCTGGAAAATAATCTGATCGATCTTTCGCTGGTCGGATCGACCAAGGAAGAGGTACTGGCGGAACTGGTCGACATATTGATGCGGGCCGGAAAGATCGTAAACCGCGATGCGCTCATCGATGTCCTGCTGGAGCGGGAGGGCCTCGGTTCCACGGGCATCGGCCATGGCGTGGCCATACCGCACGGCCGCAGCGATGAGCTCGGCGAGACGGTCATCGCCCTGGGGCGCACCAAATCGGACGTCGATTTCGACTCGATCGACGGAAAGCCCACTCGATTGTTCTTTCTCCTGGTCGCGCCGGAAAACGGGGGCAATGACCACTTGTTCACACTGGCCAAGATCGCCCGCCTGATCAAGGACGCGAAGACACGCAATCAGCTCATGGCTCTCGACTCGCCTGACGAGGTGCTCTCCCTCATCAAGGAACACGAGCCCCGCTAGGCACCAGGCACACCCCCGGCGCCGCAGGCCCCGATCTGCCTCGCGGGCGGCCCGATCCGGCTCGCGGGCGGTCCGATCTGCCTCGCGGGCGGCTCGATCTGCCTCGCGGGCGGTAATAACATCAGCGGTTCCCGCCACCAGGGCAGGCACGCCGGCTGGGAGCGCCGATCCCACCATGAATGGCCGCCGCGCCTGGGCGGGACGATAGGGACTACGCATCCGCCGCGCCGCGCCAGGTTGCCAGATCGACTCCGCTTCGGTAAATTTCGGCTTGAAACGATTCGTGCAGTGAAGCGGTGCGGATGGAATCGGAGACCGCCCGGATGAGGTGCGGATGATGCCGGATCAAACCAGTGAATCCAGCCGAATCGGACTGATCGTCGCGTCCCATGGCAATCTGGCCCGGTCGCTCGTGGAAACGGGCGAATTGGTGCTGGGAAGAAAAACGCTGCTTCGTGCCTTCTTCTTCAACGACGGCGATGAGCCCAAGAAGATCCTGGGCCAATTGCGGGCCCTGGCGCGTAAGTCGGATCGGGGGGAGGGGGTGATCATCATGGTGGACCTGTTCGGCGGAACGCCCGGATCCCTCGCGCTGTCCATGATGTTCGGCGACAAGAAGGTGGAGGTGCTCACCGGCGCCAATCTACCGATGATCATCGCTGCCGCCAAGCTTTCGCCGGCAGCGTCCCTCGCAGAGGCCTGCCGCACCATTGTCGATGCCGGAGCGAGAGCCATCATGGAAGCGGGTTCGATGCTCGCTGGCGAAAAACGCTGAACGTTGCCACAATCTTTGGCATTAACCCGGTTGCGCGACACCGGAATCGCGCTGCCCATTGCTGATATCGGAGAAACCATGGGGATTCTATCCCGCTTTGTCGCGGTCGTGCGCTCCAATCTCAACGCGCTGCTCAACCGCGCGGAAGACCCGACCAAGATGCTCGACCAGACGCTGATCGACATGGACGCCGCCTATCGCAAAGCCAAGGATCAGGTCGCCCACTCGGTCGCCAATGAAAAACGGCTGGAAAAATCGCTGCAAGACCAGCAGAACGATGCCGCCAAATGGGCCGAGCGGGCGCTGATGGCGGTGGAAAAGGGCGACGACGGCCTTGCACGAGAGGCGCTGCAACGCAAGCAAGAGCATGGCCGTACGGCCGCTCAGTTCGAACATGAGTTGTCCGCCCACGCCACCATCGTGGATCAACTCAAAGAAGGGCTACGGGACCTGGAAACCAAGATCGCCGAAATCCGCCGCAAGAAGGACCTGCTCGTCTCCAAGCAGAGGCGTGCCGAGGCGCAATCGCAAATTTACAAAACCATCGAAGGCATCAACAGCGCCGGGGCTATGGACACGATCAATCGCATGGAGGACAAGATCGAGGAGATGACCCATCTCGCCGATGCGCGCATGGAACTGAGCGATGAATTTCAAGGGGATCAGTTGGAGAAAAAATTTAAGGGGATGGACGGGGGCACCGATGTGGAAGCCGAACTCCTGGAAATGAAGGATCGCTTGCGCCTGGAAAACAAGGGCGGATCCTAGCCGCGCACAGCCACCCGGCCCGTCTGCTGCGGCTCCGTGGCGGCGGTCCTGTCGGCGGCGGCTCGTGGCGGCGCTAAAATCGGAATCGCCGGCAATGGGTCTTGTCCGCCTGCCCCTCGTTCCGGCCGGTGGGATCGTCCCGGAAACCCGGCCTGCAGTTACTCCGGGAAACCGCGTGACTCCGGGAAAACGGGTGACTCCGGGAAACCGGGAGCCTCAGAAAAGCAAGACCCGAATGTCGTACAGAGCGTGGGCATACGCCGTCACGGCAAACCCCCTCCAGTAGTAGAGCATCGTGAAAAGCATCCCCGCCATCCAGCGGAAGAGAAAGCTGTGCACGCCGAAAACATCGCCCAGGGCACCGATGTAGTGGGCCAAGGAGAAGAAAAAAGCAGCGGCCGTAATGGAGATCAATGCAGCGAGCCATTCCCTGAAAATCAGCCTGGCCATTGCCAGAAAACCATTCAGCAGGATCACGCGAAAAACGAATTCCTCGAACAGCCCGGCGCCCAGGGATTGGCTCACGATCTGGCTGAATCCCCCGATGGCCGGCGCGGCTAAAGGAATACCGGCGCCGCCGGTTCCGGTTTGGACGAAAGCTCCGAAAGTGAAGAATACGGGCACCAAGAGAATGTCGATGGCGATCCCCAGCAATACGCTGTACACGAGTGCTTCGCCCACCATGATGGCGAAATAGCGAGGCACCAGAACCACTCCCCGGCCTCTGACAACGGGAATGGCCAGGACGAGAAGCAGGATCATCACCAAATATGCCTGAGTGGGCGTCAAGCCGAAGGCGCCGAGCACGGTGCGCAGCCAGACATCCGCCGCGTTGCGCATTTCCACCCGCCCCTCCTTGCTGAGCAGCACCAGCAATTCGTAAACCACCAAAATCGGTAGCGAGCCCACCACGGCGTAATAGGCGCTCTTGCTGAAGGCCAGGTACCGATTTGTGGTTATGGGCACCAATTTCCCTCCGGTCTTAGGGTAGTACGCTTTCGCTCGGGCACAGGGATTGTAGCACAACGTCCGGGCGCCGCCGGGACTACAGTTTCCCTTTTTTCGTTAATTCCGCAAAAGCATTCCCCCATGTCGTGACGGAATGGTGTGCTCGGCAGTCACCAACCGAACTTGCGGAACCCTCCCATGTCCCCTACGTTCGGTTGGGCCGGTATGGGTATGATGGACCGCCGGCATCGCGATCGCGGCTATTTTTCCAGCTCTGACATTACAGCTCTGACATTGCAGCTCTGACATTGCAGCTCTGACAGGAGAAGCTCATGAATTCGGTCGCCACGTTTCGTGGAACCCTTCTACCGCCTCTGCTGATCGGGCTGGGCTATGCCGCCGCCCAGGCCATTGGCAGGGGCACCGGGTGGGAGGGGCTCTATTGGCAGAGCCCCTTCATGTTCTGGTTCCTGTCGGGGCTGATCATGGCACTGGCCATGCGCCCCGTGATTGCGCGGATACCGTGGCGGCGGGATACCGCCTTCGGCGTGGCGGCGGCCATGCTGCTGGGGATGGGGCCGGTGGCGGAGTGGTGCGCGGCCCGGCTGCTGGAGATCGCGGGTGCCAAGGGTAGCGCCGCTCTCGTGCCACCCAACGTCGTTCCCGAACTCCTGGGCTTGTTCATGGCCGCCGGGCTGATGGGCGGGCTCTTCCGCCCCCGCGGCGGCGAGATCGGCTGGGCCGGCCTGCGGGTACGCCTGAAGCGCCACACCCCCGCCGGCTGGGCGCTGCGATTGGGCGGACTCGCCCTGGCGGCATTGGGTGCCGGAATCGTCATCGGTGCCGTCGCGGTCTGGAGCGCGGATGCGCTGCTGGTGCCGCCCCTGCTCGATATCAACCCGTGGGCGCTGCTGGCGGAGCCCAACGGAGATGCGGCCGCGCCCATGCAAATCCTCGCCATCGGCTGGCTGCGAGCCCTGGCGCTGGTGGCACCCCTGGTGCCCGTGGCGCTGGTGCTGCGGGGCACGCGGCTCCAGGTGACCCTGGTCTTCGCGCTGCTGCTGTTCGTCATCGGCGATTTCGCGCCCATGATCGAAGACCAGCCCTTTCCCTCGCCCCTTTGGCTGACCGCGCGCGTGGCCCTGGATGCGCTCAAGGCGGGACTGATCGGCTGGTGCGCCGCCCATTTGATCGGGCAGATTCGGAAAATTGATATCTCGGCGGCTGGGCCGCCTGGATAGGGCAGCTTAGCGGCGGCTGGCGGTCTTGAAGCGGCCCGACTTCTTCCGCACCCGTACGATCAGGTAGAACACCAGACCGGCGCCGAACAGCACCGCCCAGAGGGTGTCCAACGCCGGGTCCGTGGCCAGGAACAGGCTTTCCACCAGGCGCAACAGCCCGTACATGCCGATCACAGCGCAAATGGAGGCGTATTCCTCGGCGATCACGGTGGCGACCGAAAAGGGCAGTTCGGACTTCTGCCAGCCGGAAAGGCGGGGAATGAATGCGGGTGTCTCCTGGGCCCACTGGACGTAGCTCTCTCCGTGCTGCTGGCTCAGGAAGGCTTCCTCGGCGTACATGATCCGCTCGTAGTAAATCCAGAAGATCACTGCGTAGACCAAGGCGAACCAAGGATTTTCGGCATACAGCACGACGCCCAGGAAGGCAAAAAAATTACCCACATAGAGGGGATGGCGCACCACCGAGTAAAGCCCGGTTTTGTTGACGTAATGGGCCACCTGCTGGCCGGTGTTGCGGCCCGAGGTGCCTTTGGGCGCATAACCGATCGTGGCGGCGCGGATGACCAGCCCCAACACCGAGATGGCCAGGCACAGCCAAACCCACCACTCACGGGGTGGATCGGCCTTCAGCGGAATCAGCGCCAAGGTCGCCACCAGCAGCGGCAAGGGCAGATAGCTCCGCCACTTGAAGAGCCACACGCCTTGGGATTCGAGCTCTTCTACCAGGGGCATGTCGTGTGTGTCCTTTCGATCGGGAAAGTGGCCTGAAAATCCGCTGTCCCTACCGGCAGCGGATGCCGGCGCCGCAGGGTTCGATCACGGAGTTCGATCACAGAGTTCGATCACTGGGTGGGACTACCAGGCGGTCCACCCACCGTCCACGTTGAGCACGGCACCGGTGACGAATGAGGACGCAGGCGAAGCAAGATAGATCACAGCCCCACTCAGTTCTCCTTCCCGCCCCAACCGGCCCATGGGGGTGAGACTCTCCATCTTTTCCTTGTACTTGGGGTGGACATCGCCGTATCGCGGATCGATGGACATTTCCGTGGGGAACCAGCCGGGGCTGATGCCGTTGACGGTGATGTCGTGGCGCGCCCATTCCACCGCCAGTTGCTTGGTCATGGCAGCCAAACCGCCCTTGCTGGCATTGTAGGCCACCGTGGGATAGATGGAATTGGCCCCCTGGCTGGTGATGGAGATGATGTTGATGATACGGCCGCCCTCGCCCCGCTCGATCATCCCCCGTGCAACGCGCTGGGAAATGAGAAACACCGCGGTAAGGTTCAGCGCGATGGTGCTGTCCCAAAGGTCTCGGGGAAACTTTTCTGCCCGCGCCACGGGGGCCATGCCGGCATTGTTGACCAGGATGTCCACCTTGCCCAGTTCTTTTTCGACGGTAGAGACGGCTTTTTCGATTTGTGCCCAGTCCACCAGATCGCCTTGCACCGGCAAACACCGCGCCCCTGCCTGTTCGATTTCCCGGGTCAGGTTATCCAGCCGATCCTTACGCCGGGCGAGTATCGCCACATCGGCACCCGCCGTCGCCAGCGCTTTGGCAAACTCGACCCCCAAGCCGGCGGATGCCCCTGTCACCAGGGCTACCTTGCCCTTCAGCCCGAACAAATTCTCCAATGCACCATCAATCGTCACCCGGCGTTCCTCCAGTGGATTCGTCTATTTCGGCTGCGGCCAGTGCTGCGGCCTGTGCTGCGAGACGCCCGCGATGTTCGCACGCCGGGATTGTGGCCACCAATCCCGCGTCCCTGAGGAATTTCCCCACTTGGATCACAAGTGGGTTGGTGTCTCGCCTGTCCTGAGCTTGCCGAAGAGAAGGGCGCGGGCGAATGTTTAAAATTAATTCCTTCTATAATATTTTCCCCACCACACGCCGACAGTTAACCGATCCGGTTGGGGTCTCCGCGGTCCCCGGCCGCACCATGCGAGGCTTGCATGTGATCACCGCATGCCCCGGCTTAGTTCCTTTCTTACGATATCCGCTCCCTGGCACAACGCTTCCAACTTGGCCCGCGCGACCGGCCGGGGCAGGGCCGACAAGCCGCAATCCGGTGCAAGTCGAAGCCGCCGCACGTCCACGTGTTTCAGGCAGGCACGGATGCGCTCTGCGACTGTCTGCGCCGATTCCACCTCCAGCTGGTGAGCGTCGACGACGCCGATGGCCACGTGTTTGTCGTAGCCGATATCGTCCAGTAGCGCCAATTCGCGCATGTCGTTGAGGCTGTATTCCAAATGGATCACATGCACTTGCAGATCGTTGAGATACGGAATCAGGGGGCGGTAGGTACGCGGCACCGCGCGGTTGACGGCCTGCAGATTGCGAAAGCAGATGTGTAAGTGCAGCCGGTAGGGCAGGCCGGCCACCAGATCGTTGAAGTAGGCAACCCAACGCTGCGGGTTGACTCCCACGAATGCCCCCAGGGATGGCTCATCGAGTTGAACGTCTTGCGCCCCCTGGGCCGCCAGCGACTCCAACTCCTGCCGCAGGATGGGCTTCAGCTCCCCCAACGTGTCGTTCAGCGCCGTGCTGTCCGTGGGATCGGCCAGGGTCATCGCCAGGGAAAATGGCCCGGGCAGAGCGCATTTCACGGGGCGGTTGGCGATGCGGCTCGCGAATGCGAATTCCTGCGCCGTGCCCAATCCCTCCGGGGCGGAGAGTGGCCCCACGATCCGGTACCGGCCGCCGGATTTGCCGCCTGATTTATTGCTACTCGATTCATAGACGACCCCTTTCATGCGGGCGAGCAGGCCCCAGATGAATCCCAGCGTCTCTTGCATAGCGCGCACCGGTTCGGGCGCATGGCGCAGCCGTCCCAATTCGCCGTCAGTCACGAGGTCCAATCCGGCCACTTCCTGGTCCCGGATCACCGCCTGCACCGCGTCCTCAACCGCTTCGGCGAACTCATCGGATGGAATGGCGTCGTGGCTATGCGCGATCAGTGCCTGGCGAAACCAGCTGGGAGGCGGATAGCTGCCGATCCCGGTCACCGGAAGCATTTTCTGCTGTGCCGTTCGGGATGGCCTGGGGGGCATGGTAGCTCTATTACCTGCGGAACGGAGGTTTGATGGAAGGGCGCCAGCGCGTGGGGAGTACAGCCCATATTCACGGGCTTCGCCGGAAATCACCGCCGGAAATCACCGCCGGAAATCACCCTGGGGATCGTGCCCGGACAACGATGAACCGCCGACGGTTCCGGTGGAGTTAAGGACCTATTCGGTGTCTTCCACCGTGATCAAATCGAGTTCGGTCAGTTTTTCCAAATTATCGCGGCGCGCGTCCTCCCGTTGCTGGCGCAGAAGAGCGTTATTTCTCCTCGATTCGTCAATTATCGCTTGGGCGGCACGGCGTCTCTCTTCCCGCTGTTGGCGGAGCAATTCCCTGCTCCGTTCGACGCGGTCCAAGAGCGCGTAACTGATTTGCCGGTGCTGTATCGGTTGTTGTCCACGGGAATCATAGGAGCGCTCGGACCGTTTCAAAACGGCCAGGAAAAAGCTGTAATCCACCTGCATCTGCTGGCGGCGTGCAACCACGGCACGCTCCACGCGATTAAAAATATCGTTGGAAATTTGGCGGTTGCGCTGCTCGATGCGGGTGAGATAGTTGTCAGCCGCCAGCAGGCGCAATTCAATATCGGTCCAGGCTTCGTCGTCGAACCCACGAGGGCCGATAATGCCGGCTTCGCGCAAGGCGGCCATTTTCAATTCCAACCGCTCGTAGTCGACCGGTGGCGGATATCGAGGATGCCGGGGTGTGCAGGCGCTCAGTACCAATCCGATCACCAAGCCCATCACGAGCCATTTGATCCAGACTGTGTTCATGCTTCACCATGGGTCGAAGGCAGCCCAGATTCCACGGTGCGGATTCCGCGGCCGGGAACGGGGCACCCGATCGGTCGGATCGGATGTGTATTTCGTCCGGACTCGACTGTAAATCCGCATTTTACTGGAATCGGGGCGCAATGTAAAAGTTTGCGGCGTGGGGCATGGCAAACGCAATGTTTAATTGCGGTCAATTGCGGTCAATTGCGGTCAATTGCGGTCGTAGCAGCGATTAAGGATGATACTGAATCCTGTCATCCGTTGCCGAATGATGCACCGCGGCCCCCGTCGGCATGCCCAAACCGGTAAAATCCATCCGGCAGGGACAATTTTGTGTTTGCCCACAATGCCGTGGAGATTTTCTTGCCAGGCGCGGCATTTTCCGCTAACAATCGATAGTTTACGTAACACTTAGGCTGCGGCGATCCCGTGGGCCCATCTTGCATCGTGCCTCCGGTAGAATTACGGTTCACGATAGGGTTTGATCAGATCACCCTTTCCCGGCACACGCGCGGTGCGGGAGCCCGAGGCCCAAATTGGGGATGAGCGCTCCCCGGCAAAGTCAGCCGCCGCGATCTGTACCGGAAACCTGTACCCGATCGCCGTTAAGCCGGATCATTCAACGGAGAATGCCAATGGCTGTTGTTTCGATGAGACAATTCCTGGAGGCGGGTGTCCACTTTGGCCATCAGACCAAGGTATGGAACCCAAAAATGAGCCCCTACATATTTGGGGCCAAGCAACGCGTTCATATTATCGACCTACAGAAATCCCTGCGCTGCCTCAAGGTCGCCCACGACTACGCGCGGGATCTGGCATCGCGGGGCGAGACGATTCTATTCGTAGGCACCAAACCCCAGGCCAGGGATATCATCCGGGAAGAGGCCCAGCGTTGCGGTGGATTCTTTATCAACGAGCGTTGGCTAGGTGGATTGCTGACCAACTTCAACACCATCCGCCAATCCATCGTCCAGTTGAAAAAATTCGATGCCATGAAAGGGGAGGACGGACTCTACCCAGGTATCATCAAGAAAGAGGCGCTGCGCATCGAAAAAAAACGCGTGAAGCTGGACCGCTCCCTGGGCGGAATCCAGGATATGCGCAAGTTTCCGGGCGCGATCTTCGTGATCGATTGCAGGAAGGAGCGGATTTCGATTCGTGAAGCCCAAAAGCTTGGCATTCCCATCATTGCCGTGGTGGACACCAATTGCGACCCAGACGGGATCGATTACGTAATACCGGGGAACGACGACGCCATTCGCGCCATCCGGCTGTTCACGGCCACCATCGCCGATGCGGTCATCGAGGGCCGCGGCATTTACGATGCCAAGCAGCGATCGACAGAGCAGGAATCCTCCAAACCCTCGCGGGCCGGTGATACCAGGCGCATCAAAGCCGACTCAAGCAAAGCCGACTCAAGCAAAGCCGAGCGACCGGTAGCCAAGTCAGCCACCGAGGCTCCTGCGGTAAATACGGCAGCGGACACCGGGGCAAAAGTCACCACCCCCCCAGCCAAATCGGCCACCCAGGCGCCAGCGGTAATTACACCATCGGAACCTGGGGCAAAAGACGCCACACCCTCGAAGACCGTGACAAAGCCTGATATCGGGGCTGAATCTGCAACGACGGAGCCCGCAGCGAAAACCAACGCTGAACCTGCAACGGTGGCACCCGGCGCGAAAGCTGCACCCGAGCCCACCGCAGCGGCACCAACCGGGACAAAACCGGTGACGGAGGAAAAAGCCGCGCCCCCTATTGCCACGGAAACCAAGGCGGAGCCGGTGCCCACGGCCAAGCCGGTGCCCACAGCGAAGCCAGAGCCGGAAACAAATACCGATGCCGGAAAGGAAGGTTCAACGACGGCTTCCGGCGGATCGGCCGCCGATCCGGCTTCAGGGCCGCAAGCGGACAAGACTTGAATCCGAGCGCCGGCATCCGGGCTCGCTGGGATATCGGCACTCTATTTCAATTTCATTGCATAAGATTTGGAGAAACGACACATGACCATTCCCGCGGCCAAAGTCATGGAATTGCGCAGCATGACGGGTGCCGGAATGATGGATTGCAAACGGGCCCTGCAAGAAAGCGACGGCGACCTGGCCAAAGCGAGCGATTATCTGCGAAAAAAGGGAATCGCTATTGCGGAAAAGAAATCCGGCCGCGAAACGAACGAGGGTGCCGTCTCGCTGGCCTTCGCCGAGGATCACAAAACGGCGGCCATCGTCCAACTGGCTTGTGAAACGGATTTCGTGGCACTCAACGACCAGTTCAAAGCGTTCATCGACATACTCGCACGCCAGGTGCTCGCCAAAGGCGACCAGGACCTGACCGGCCAGCAGCTCCAGGACAGCGGCGATACCGTGGGCGATCGGTTGACCGAGGAAATCGGACGCCTGGGGGAAAATCTTCGCCTGATCGAAGCCCGGCGCATGAGCCTCGATGGAGAGGGCTTGATCGGTGGTTACGTTCATTCCAATGGCAAGATCGGGGTGCTGGTGGCCCTATCGAGCCAGGGCGGAGCCGATCGTGAACGGCTTCAATCGCTGGCAAAGGACCTGGCGATGCACATCGCCGCCTCGCGGGTTACCGCCATCACCACCGAGGAGGTCGACCCGGCTGTACTGGAGAAGGAAAGGGAAATCCTGGTGGCCCAGGCCAAGGATACGGGCAAACCCGACAACATCATCGATAAAATAGTGGCGGGCCGCCTCAAAAAATTCGTTGCCGAGAGCACACTGATGTCTCAGCCATTCGTGAAGGACCCGGACAAAACCGTGGCCCAGATGCTGTCTGAAGCAGGACAGGAATTAGGGGGCAGCGTTGTTCCCGTCGAATTCGTGAAGTTTCAGTTTTGAAACCGATGGGGGTTCCGGGGCCTCAAAATCCGTGAGTGGGCAAGTGAAATCGCGGTACAAGCGGGTGTGCATCAAACTGAGCGGGGAAGTATTTGCCGGTAAGCCCGGCTTCGGTTTCGATCACGAGGTGATCGACACCCTTGCCCGGCAGATAAAAAGGATCTGCGGGCTCGGCGTCCGCGTGGGACTGGTGGTGGGCGGCGGCAACATATTCAGGGGGGGCGGTTCCGCTCCGGAAGGCATGGACCGCGTTGCCGGGGATCATATGGGCATGTTGGCCACGGTCATCAACGCCATCTATTTGCAGGATTCACTCGAACGAATAGACCTGGAGACGCGGGTATTGACCGCTTTCGAAGTGCGGGCGATCGCCGAGCCATACATCAAGCGCCGCATGGTACGCCATTTTGAAAAACGCAGGGCCGTGATTTTCGCGGGTGGCACGGGGAATCCGTTCTTCACCACCGATACCGCTGCGGCCCTCCGTGCCTCGGAGATGAGTGCCGAAATCCTGATCAAGGGCACCAAGGTGGACGGCGTCTACGACAAGGATCCGATGCTGCACACGGACGCGCGCCGATTTGACAAACTTTCCTACCAGGAGGTCCTCGGCCGGGACCTCCGCGTGATGGATGCGACCGCGGTGGCCTTCTGCAAGGACAACCGGATTCCGATTCTCGTTCTCAATATCGAGCAGAAGGATTCCCTATACGATGCGATCACGGGAAAGGATGTGGGAACGCTGGTTTCCTGAATAATTCATGCTGCCAGCACCTACCCGGCGCCGGCTTCGAGCGAAAGCGGACGCAGGCCGTCGACGGAGCGGACTGCCGGTGCGGAATTCAATGTAAGTGTTTGCGCATTCACCCCTTAGCGGTGAATCTCAACCGATGAGGTGACCCGATGTTGGAGGCGGTGCACAAGGAGATACGAAATAAAATGGCGCATACCTTGGAGGTTTTGTCGCATGACCTTGCGGCTGTCCGCACGGGCAGGGCTTCGCCGGGACTGCTGAACCCGGTCATGGTGTCCTATTACGGCACCTCCACACCCATCAACCAAATTGCCAACGTTGCGACCCCCGATCCTCAGCTCATCACGATCACCCCTTACGACAAGTCGATCGCGAAGGATATCGAGAAGGCTATCGCCGCGTCGGACCTGGGGCTCAATCCTTCGATCGACGGTGGGTTAATACGCGTGCCGATTCCCGTCCTTACCGAAGAACGGCGGAAAGAGCTGGTCAAGCATGTCAAGCATATGGGCGAGGAGAGCAAGATCGTTTTACGTAATATCCGCCGCGACGCCAACGACAAAGTCAAGAAACTCCAAAAGGAAAAATCGATATCCGAGGACGAGGAACACGATGCCCACGCCAAAATTCAAAGCGAAACCGATGGCAATGTCAAAATAATCGACGAGCTGATCCAGTCCAAGGAAAAGGATCTGATGACCGTCTGATGGCGGCGGTCGTTACCGGGAGGAATCCGGATTGAAGGATCACACAGCGGTATGTCCATAGTCTGCACGGATATTGGTTATTCTCTATCCCGTCGTCGCACTGTGCAGACCTCCCGGCACCCGGCCACGCCGGGACCCGATCTGGCGGGGCGGGTTGCGTGTCGTGGGCGCCGATACCCGGAATTGCGTAGATCTATTGATATGCTTGCGGATATTCTATATTCCTTCTGGTCCTACCAAATTTTCAGATCGGTGTTTTTCCGCGGCGGAGCGGCATTTCTGACATCGTATTGGATGATCGTGGCGTTGATGCCATCGATTATCCGTCTTCTGCGGCGTAAGGGTTTCACCTCGGATTTCAAGCCGGCGGACGGGGATCAACGGCCTTACTCCGGCGGAAAGCCGATCATGGGGGGCGGCCTGCTGGTCGCGGCCATTCTGGTATCGGTGCTGCTGTGGGTGGAATTGAATCAGTTCGTAGTGGCGCTGATGGTAATCATGATCTTCTTCGCCGTCGTCGGAGCATGGGACGACATCGCCAAGATTCGCCATCGCCGGCGCGTGGAAAATGGCGAACTCGACCGGAATTCCTATTCGGACAAGGCGGACGGCATCAGCGGGCGGGTACGCCTCAGCGCCGAAATTCTGATCGCCGCCGTGGTCGTGGTGGGGCTGTATCGTTTCGTGGACATCGACGGCCATCTGGTGGTGCCGTTCATCCCCCTGGATTGGTGGTATCCCTACCTGCCCCGGCACCTGTTCGTGCCATTCATGGTGCTGATCGTTGTCGCCGGGGCCAACGCGGTCAATATCACCGACGGCCTGGATTCGCTGGCCACGGTGCCCATTCTCACCTGCACCCTGTTCATCGCGGCCGTGGCCTATGTGGGGGCGGACCCGGAATTGGCCCAGAGGCTCAAGGTGCCGGTACTCTCCCCCGAATTGAAGGAACTGTCGGTGCTCTCGGCGGCCATCCTCAGTGCCGGGCTGGCGTTCCTCCGCTTCAATGCGCCCCCGGCGATGATCATTCTGGGCGATATGGGCGCTCTCGCATTGGGCAGCCTCTTTTCCGCCATGTTCATTCTGCTCAAGGTGGAACTGTTCCTGCCCCTGGTGGGGGCTGTATTCGTCCTCACGACCCTGTCCACGATCCTACAGCGTCTCTTTTTCAAATTCATGTTGATCTGGAAGGGTCGAGAAGCAGCGGAGAAGATCCGGTTTTTTTATCGGGCGCCCTACCACCATCACCTGCAAAGCCTGTGGACCTATTCTCAGAGCGGACCGCCGGTCGTTTCGGTATGGGCGGAACTGATGAAGAAACTGGGCCTGCGCCCCCCGGAACGTGACGATCAGCTGGTTTCCCCCGAAGCCGTGAACAGCCGCGTGGTTTGGAGGATCCACATGGTCTCCATCTGGATGCTCGTCGTCACCGTTGTCGTCTATTTTAAAGTACGCTGATCCGCCGCCCGGCACCCGCAAAGGGCGGCTCGGGCAGTGATCCGATTCCCCCTCAATTGGCCGCCTGCCGCCGTTCCAAGGGCATGTGGCAGAGCTTGTATTTTTTTCCGCTGCCGCAGTGACAGGGATCGTTGCGGCCCAGACGAGCCGCTTTTCGTATCGGTTCTTTGGGCGCCGGCTTTTCGCCGTCGGCGTCGTCCCCACGGTGATAGGAAAGATTGCGCGTTTTGCGTTCCACGGGCCGAGGCGCCTGCACGCCGATGTGAGCGTGGAAGAACGTGGAAACGGCATGCTTGCTGATGCGAAACATGAGATCGGAGAACATGGCGAAACCGGCCCGCTTGTACTCGTCGATGGGCTTTTTCTGGGCATAGCCCACCAGGCCGATTCCTTCCCGCAGGTGGTCCATGGAAAGCAGGTGGTCTTTCCAAAGGGAATCGTTGCCGCCGAGCAGGATCTGCCGCTCGAAATCGCGAAAGACCGTTTCCACCTCTTCAGGAGGCAACTGCTCGCCCCGAACTTCTGTCATGACCTGTTTCACTTCCTCCCGCTTCGCCTGATAGAGCGCCTCCACCTGGGCCATCAGGTTCTTGCGCAGTAGGTCGGGACTGAGTGATTTATCGTTCCAGTCGGTTTTTGCCTGCTGGGCGAAGGTATTCAGGAATTGCACGTTCAGCCCTTCGGTGTCCCATTCGTCATTGTGCTTGGACTCGGTGTGGAGCGAAATGACGTCCTCCAGCACCTCGTCTGCCATATCGAGCAATACGTTTTCCACGTCGCCGCCCAGGATTTCACGGCGTTGGGTGTAGATTACCTCCCGCTGCCGGTTCATGACGTCGTCGTATTCGAGCACGTGCTTGCGGATTTCGAAGTGGTGCGCTTCCACCTTTTTCTGGGCGTTTTCGATGGCACGGGAAATGAGCACATGGGTGATGGCCTCGTCGTCCTCGACCTTGAGCCGGTTCATCAAGCCGGCGATGCGCTCGCCGCCGAAAATGCGCATCAGATCATCTTCGAGAGAGAGGTAAAAGCGCGAGCACCCCGGGTCGCCCTGCCTGCCCGAGCGGCCCCGCAATTGGTTGTCGATCCGGCGGCTTTCATGCCGTTCCGTGCCGATAATGAACAACCCATGCAAATCTGTGACGCCCTCGCCGAGTTTGATGTCGGTGCCTCTGCCCGCCATGTTGGTGGCGATGGTGACCCGCCCCTGCTCGCCGGCGTGGGCGATGATTTCCGCCTCCTGCTCGTGATATTTGGCGTTGAGCACCACGTGCTCGACGCGCTTTTTTTTCAGCCGGCGGCTGAGTTCTTCGGAGGCCTCGATGGAGATGGTACCCACCAGGATCGGTTGTTTGGTGGCATGAATCTGTTCAACGTCCGCCACGATGGCATTGAGCTTCCCCTCCCTGGTTTTGTAGATCACGTCGGGCATATCGTCGCGGATCATTTGCTGATTGGTGGGAATGACCGCCACCTCCATGCCGTAGATCTTGATGAACTCCTCTTCCTCCGTTTTGGCAGTGCCGGTCATGCCGGCCAGAATTTCATACATGCGGAAATAGTTCTGGAACGTGATCGAGGCGTAGGTCTGGCTTTCGCGCTCGATCTTGACTCCCTCCTTGGCCTCCAGGGCTTGATGAAGCCCGTCGCTAAATCTGCGGCCGGGCATCAGGCGGCCCGTGAACTCATCGACGATGATCACCTGGCCGTCTTTGACGACGTAATCCACGTCGTTGCGGAACATGTAATTGGATTTCAGCGCCTGGTTGACCTTGTGCAGCAGGTCCATGTTGTCGAAATCGAAGAGGTGGCCCTCCTTGAGCAGACCTGCCTCGCGCAGCCGTCCCTCGAGCATCTGGGAGCCCTTTTCCGATAGGGCGATGGAACGGGATTTTTCATCCAGGGAGTAATCCCCTTCCCGCACCACGTCCTTATCTTCCCTATTCGCCCAGTCCGCGACGAGCCCCTCCCGTTGATCCGGGTTTAGATTGGCCACCTCTTCCCGGCGGATTTCCCGTTCCAGGCCATGCATCCGTTTCTGCACCAAGTCGTAAAGCTCGGTCGACTCGTCGGTGGGTCCGCTGATGATCAACGGCGTGCGGGCTTCATCCACCAGGATGCTGTCCACCTCATCGACGATTGCGTAGTAGAATGGCCGCTGGACGTAGTCGTCCAGACGAAACTTCATATTATCGCGCAAATAATCGAACCCGAACTCGTTGTTGGTACCGTAGGTGATGTCGGACGCATAGGCCTCCCGCCGGTCGGCATCGGGCAACCCGTGCTGGATCAATCCCACACGCAGTCCCAGGAAATTGTATATGGCCCCCATCCATTGGCTGTCGCGCTTGGCGAGGTAGTCGTTGGGAGTCACGATATGGGCCCCCTTGCCGGCCAAGGAGTGCAGAAAGGTGGGCGCCGTGGAGGCCAGGGTTTTCCCTTCGCCGGTCTTCATCTCCGCGATCTTTCCTTGATGCAGCGCGATGCCGCCCAGTAGCTGCACGTCGAAATGGCGCTCGCCGATAACGCGCCGGCTCGCTTCGCGCACCAAGGCAAAGGTTTCGGGAAGCAGATCGTCCAGAGATTCCCCATCGTTCAGCCGCTGCTTGAACTCCTCGGTCTTCTGGGGAAACCCGTCGTCGGAAAGCTGCTCCATCTGCGATTCAAACGCATTGATGGACGCCACGATGATGCCGTACTCTTTGAGCAGCAGGTCGTTGCGGGATTTTACGAAAAACCTGAGCAGTCTGGTAAACATGTTCCCAACCTTCCGTGGGTGTCGTGCCCCTGCCCAACGGCCCCTCTGCCCTACCGCATAGGGAGGCTGAAAGCCGCATGGTGCGGGTTCGCGGGATCGTCACGCTGGTGGGCAAACTGCCCCCAATTTTTAATAATCGCCAATTTTCCGGCTATTCGTCAAGACTATCCCGGCCACCCGGGCGGTCAGGGCAAACGCATTCTAGCGCAAACAGGGGATTTTCGTTTTCATTTCCATGTGGTCCAATGCAGGTGACGCGATGAAGCGCCCTTGCACTGCGGAGGCCAGGGATGGCCACCACATTTATGGATCATTTTTCCGAACTGCCCGACCCGCGCCGACAAGCCGGACGGCGGCATTTTTTGAGTGATATCCTCGCCATCGGCGTCTACGCGGTGATTTGCGGGGCTGACGAATGGAGCGCCATGGCGGAGTTCGGCGGGGTCAAGTTGGCGTGGTTCAAGAACTTTCTGGAGCTGCCTCACGGCATTCCCTCGCACGGCACGTTCGCCCGGGTGTTCGCCGCGCTGGAGCCGGAGGCGTTCGAGCGCTGTTTTCTTTCCTGGGTCAACACCTTGGCCGGATCGGCCACCGGTGGCCTGATCGCCATCGGCGGGAAGACGCTGCGGGGTTCCTTCGACCGGGCCAGCAGCAAGGCCGCCATTCACATGATCAGCGCCTCGTCGTCGGCCAATGAGCGTTGCTTCGCACAGTTGGCCACCGATGCCAAGAGCAATGAGATCACCGCGATTCCCAAGCTCATGGAGCTGCTCGACCTGAAAGGAGCGACGGTCACCATCGACGCGATGGGCTGCCAAAAAGAGATCGCCGCTCAGGTCATCGACCAGGGCGGCGATTACCTGTTTTCGCTGAAGGGCAACCAAGGCACGCTCCACGACGAGGTAAAGCTGTTTCTTGACGACGCCATTGCTCATGACTGAAAGGAAATCCGCCACGATTTTCACCAAGAGGTCGACGGCGGCCATGGGCGCATCGAGACCCGCCGCGTAGGGGTCACCCCGGACGTGGACTGGTTCCAGGATCGCGGAAAGTGGGCCGGTCTGAACAGCTTTGCCGCCGTTGAATGCGAGCGCACTGTGGGCGAGAAAACCGCTCCCGGCTGCGACGAATGGCGCTCAACCTGCTCAAGCAGGAGAAAACCTTCTGCGAGCTGGGCATCAAGAACAAACGCCTCCGAGCAGGCTGGGACAACGATTACCTGCTCCGGGTCCTACAAATATAGAATGCGTTTGCCCTGGGGGACATCACAAATTCTTGACAGACCACTGGATCACCATTAAGTTTATTGTTTACTCACTCCGGCACAGACTTCCAGGGTCACCCGAAAGCGAAGGGCTCATGTACGCCATCATCGAATGCAGCGGGCACCAATACAAGGTCGAGCCGCAATCCATCATCAACGTGCAGCGGTTGCATCTCGATCAGGGGGCACCGTTCACGACCGACAAGGTGCTGCTGATCGCCGGAGAGGGATCGGAAACCAAGATCGGCGCGCCATTTGTCGAGGGTTGCACGGTCAAAGGGACGGTCGTAGAGCATTTCCGGGACAAGAAAATCATCGTGTTCAAGATGAAGCGCCGCAAAGGCTATCGGCGTAAGCAAGGACACCGGCAGGAGATGACCCGGCTGCAAATTGACGCGATCGAAACGGCTTAGGGGCCGGGCGCGAGAGATCCTCCCAAGGGGCACATCACATGGCACATAAGAAAGCAGGCGGCAGTTCCCGCAACGGGCGGGATTCCATCGGCAAGCGGCTTGGCGTGAAACGCTTCGACGGACAATTCTGCCTCGCGGGAAATATCCTGGTGCGGCAGCGAGGGAGTTCAGTCCACGCCGGGGAGAACGTGGGCAGGGGCAAGGACTACACCCTGTTCGCCCTGGTCGACGGCCGTGTAAAGTTCAGCCGCAAGCGCAACAACCGCAAGTACGTGAATATCCTCCCGGAGCAAAGCGCCTCCTAGGCCCCGCTACTGGGCCCGCCCGGCTGGTTTTCCCGCGCCGGGTAGACGTGCTCGATCCCCACCGCTTTCAATAGGGCCTCTTCCCGGCCCAGCATCTCCCGCTCTGCGGCTGCCGTGTTGTGATCGTAGCCGGCCAGATGGGCGCAGCCGTGGGCCAGCAGACGCAGCACTTCGGTGCGCAGGTTCCAGCCGTTGCGGTGGGCCTGCTCGCGGGCCCGTTCCAGTGATATGGCCAGATCGCCCAGCAACGGGGCTTCCGGGGTTGCCGCGGCATGGCCTTCGGCTTCTGTGTAGCGCCAGGAGAGCACGTCGGTGGGCTCGTCGCGGCCGCGATGGGCCAGATTCAGCTCGCGAAGGGTACGATTGTCGGCCAGAAGGAGGGAAAGACCCCTGTCCGAGAATCCCAGTTCCGCCAAAAAGCGATCCAGTACAGCGCGCAAATCCCCGTCAGTCAATTCAATTGACTGCTGGGTGCTTTGCCGCGAGATCGCTATCCGAGGGTTGTTGGGCATCGGTCTCATCGTCCAAGTCGTGCTCCACTCGTACCATCTGCCGCAGTTCGGGATAGCTGATACGGTGGTGGTGGACGCTGAGCAAAATCTTGGTGAACGTCTTTTCGATGTAATTGAGGTCGTTGAAGGTCATGCCTGATTCGTCGAGTTGCCCCTCACTGTAAATGCGCGTGGTCTGCTTTTGTACCATCGTGCGAATGGCCTCTTCCGACGCCTCTTCCAGACTGCGCGTGGCGGATTCGGTGATGTCGGCCAACATGACCAGCCCCGATTCCTTGGTCTGGGGCTTGGGGCCCGGGTAGCGAAATTCCGACTCTTCCAGCGGCGTGTCCAGGTCGCCCTGCTCTTCCTTGGCCTTGTGAAAGAAGTAGCGCACCAAGCTGGTGCCGTGGTGCTGCTCCAGAATATCACTGATCGCCTGGCCCAGCCGGTGGCGCTTGGCGATTTCCAGGCCGTTTTTCACGTGGCTGATGATAATCTTGGCCGAGGTCTTGGCGGGGAGGTCGTCGTGATAGTTCTTGTTGTGCTGATTCTCCACGAAGTACAACGGACAAAGCATCTTGCCCAGGTCGTGATAATAGGATGCTACCCGCACCAATAGCGCGTTGGCCGAGGTGCCTTCCGCCACCGATTCGGCCAAGTTGCCGACGACGATGCTGTGATGATAGGTGCCCGGCGCCCTCACCGCCAACTCCTTCAACGCCGGGTGGTTCATATTGGAAAGCTCGAGCAGCCGAAGGTTGGTGGTGATGTCGAACGCCGATTCGAGGAAGGGCAGCAATATGGTGGCGAGGAAAGCCACGCCGAATCCGTTGAGGAAGCCCGCCCCCATATTTAGCCAGAACTCATAGTCCATGGGGCGCTGCTCCACCAGCGCCAGTACCAGAATGATCGGCACGTTGATGGCCGATATGCGCACACCCTGGCGCCACAAGTCGTATCGGCTGTCGAATGACTTCATCGGAAGCGCCGCGACAAAGCTCCCCATCAGGGAGAAGATGAAGAACGACAAGCTGTTGTCCAAGAGAATCGCCAAGCACAGCGAAACACTGAATCCGAGGAATATGCCCACTTCGAATCCCAGCAGGATTCCGCCCAGCATGGCTGCCAGCGCCGCGGGGATCAGATAATTGTACGTACCCGGAGGAAACAGGTCGTACACCACGGCCAGTCCCGGTACGACCAAAAGCACCAATCCAGCGATGGCCAGAGGCAGCAGCAGCAGAGCCGACATGAGCAATAACCGGGAAAACGAGCGAGCCTGAGGTGCCGTCCGCTGAACGATGAGTTGGTAGAAAACACCCAGGGTAAGCAAAATGACCAGGAAAGTGCCTATGAGCTGGGGGTATTTGGGGTTTTGCAGTTTATAGGTGTTCAGCGCCCCGATCACCTCCACCTGCTGAGGCCCGATCCGCTCGCCGGCTCGCGCGACCACATCACCTTTCTTCAGATTGAAGAATACCGGGCTGGTCGTCTTCGCCAACTCCTGCTTTAGGCGCTCGGTTTCCCCTTTGTTTTCCGTCAGATTGGGCTGCACCAGGCGCTTGCTCAATGTGATGACTGCTTCCCGCTGGACGGTATCTTCGCCAAATAGGTTGGGGTCCTGGCCCAGCTTGTCGAGACTTGCACGCAGCCCGGCCACATCAGTGATTGAATCCAAATCCTCGAAGCGGTTCAGCTCATCGGATTCCAAAACCTGAATTTGGATCGCCCCCCCTGGCGGATCGAGGCTTTCCAGGGAGCCCACGATCTTCCGATCCAGTGCCGGTTCGATGATGGAGAGGATATTGTTTTCCAGATCCTCGTTGAATCTCGCTTGGAGAAATACCTGCATAGTCGTGTCTTCCAATGCGACGCGCAGGGTTTTTTCCAAGTCGGTACGCAAGCCCAGTAGGCGATTGTCGCCTTCGAGGCGGTTCTTTTTCACATCGGCCGCCAACTGCGCACCGTTCACGTCCAGCTGTTCGAGTCGTTTGGCCATCTGTTGCAGGGCCTGACTCTGGGAGGCCAGATGAGCATGTATAGCCACCAGATCGAAGCGCAGTTTTTCCAGATGGAATGATTGGTCGGCGGTTAGTTCGGACAGGTCGTTCAGCACACCGACATCGTTGATGATTTGATCTTTCTCCGCGCGCAATTGTGACAGCCGATCATCGAGCTTGGCGTAGGCGGAAATCCCCGCGATCTT
Organism: SAR324 cluster bacterium; assembly: GCA_022574555.1. Taxonomy (GTDB): domain Bacteria; phylum SAR324; class SAR324; order SAR324; family JACQKK01; genus JACZRV01. The sequence goes on along the minus strand of JACZRV010000035.1, from coordinate 3,246 downwards.
CTCCAGAGAGTTGTCGCGAAGGCGGGCTTGCCATTCCACTTGGGCGTTGGCCAGTTCCGCCAGCACCTCGCGGGACTGCTGAAACACCGCGCGCACCTGATCCACGGTGGCGGCCTTCAGTCGTGTGTCGTGGTCGTAGATCGGCGGAAAATCGGCAATGGCCTCACTGACACGGACGTCGGTGGAGCGATCGTCGCGGAGCATGAGATTGTCCGGGATTACGATGTCTTGGGAGACGATGTCGCCCTCGTCGTAGCGCAGCGACACCAAGTCCAGGTCCGGACTGACCATCAATGTGACCAATGCCGACAAGGCCACCAGGAGCAGAAGCTTCTCGATCTGCCGCCGGCGCGTATTCTTGGTTGCTTTACGCCAATATGCCATGATCCGCTGGGCTCATCGGGTCGTACGTTGCCAGGTTCGTCACCAAGCGCAAACGCGATCTGCAGTATAACCCCTCGTCTGCGTCCATGCGACCCTTTTTTAGTGGCTGCGTAAACCGTGATTCGCGCACTGCGCCCGCCGTCCCAGCCATTTGAGCGAAAGCAGCGACGCATTCCGGCGGGGAGTCAGGAGAGGCTGGCCTGCCCGGAAAGGCGGCGCCGATCAGGAGAATAGGGTGTTCCCGCGATCAGCTGGTCCGTCGCCGGAAAAAGGGGTTCGCGTGGCGGTATATTTGCATGGATTACCGGAAGATCGGATTCGAACCAAACGCCAGCATTTGTCTTTTGCAGAGATAACATGATGAAATGGCTAACGAATATCATCGCGGTTGGGCTATTGCTGATCGCTTTGCCGGCATTTGCCGAGACCATTCATCTAAAGACCGGGGAGAAAGTCAAAGGCCGGATCATCGGGATTGACGACGAGACCGTTTCCATCGAATCGGAGCAAGGTTACGGTATCCTCCAGGTGCCCAGGGACAACATCCTGCTCGTCGAATTTGAAGACGACCATCGGGACCTTTCACGAATGATCGGTTTGGGTTATTTCCACCGCTCCACTCCGACGAGCGGTACCGGCGCGGCCACCGAATATGCAGTGGATTCCCTCTCTCTCAAATATTGGCTGGACCGAGACGTGTCGTTCGATGTGCAATTGGGATTCTTCAATACCTCGGACAAGAAAAGGACGCAATTGGAAATATTTTCGCTGGATTTACGACTGGCCAAGGTATTCAGAAGGCAAGCCGAATTGGACCTTTACTACGGCGGCAGCGTTGGATACTTAAGCGTGGAGGACAAGGAATTCGGCGTGGACGGCACTGGGAATACCATCACCGCGTTTTTGGGAGCCGAAATCTTCTTCGTCACCCTGCCCAATCTGGGCATCTCGGCCGAGATTGGGATCGGCACACAGACTGTGGACAATCGTTCGACCACCAGTATATCGTCGACGACGTTTCCCAATTTTTCGATGCGATACTATTTTTGACCACCAGGCCCTGGTATCATAACAAAAAAGTCTTTACATACGGGTTTATCCGTTGTTGATAGGTTGGGAACGGATTACGGCAATCGCGCAGGCGTGATCGATGGCACGGTGGCTGGCCGGCGTTCCGTATCCCGCCCCATAACGGCTCCAATCGCCGCTTTTCTGTCGGCTGCTTATGGGTTAATATGATTCAGGTGACCTGTTTCAAGTCGAATATCTACCGGCACCCTGGCGGAAATTGTACGGAGCGTCGTTTCTGACCGTGAAAATCGCAGTTCGGCGCGCCGGCCGGTATTCGCCGCGGATTCAGCAGATCGTCATCACCTGCCGTACCGTGACCAAAAACCAACGAGGCGGAGAGACTGAATGAGCCAGTCGAGAGGAAACCTCCTGCGATGCTCGTTTTGCGGCAAGTCCCAAAACGACGTCAAGAAAATTATCGCGGGGCCAACCGTTTACATCTGTAACGAATGCGTTGAGCTCTGCAACGACATCATGGAGGAGGAGTGGAGCAAGGAGCAATCCGCGCAGCAGGATGGCAACCTACCCAAGCCCAGCGAAATAAAAGACATTCTGGACAGCTACGTCATCGGGCAGGAAAAAGCCAAGAAGGTGCTTGCCGTGGCGGTTTACACCCACTACAAGCGCATCCGGCTCGTCGGCCACACCCACGACGTGGAATTGCAGAAAAGCAACATCCTGATGATGGGGCCCACGGGCACGGGCAAGACACTGCTGGCCCAGACCCTGGCCAAACTGCTCAACGTGCCCTTCGCCATGGCCGATGCGACGACGTTGACCGAGGCGGGCTACGTGGGCGAAGACGTGGAAAACATCATCCTCAAGCTCCTGCAAAACGCCGATTACGACATCGAGCGGGCGGAGCGGGGAATCGTCTATATCGACGAGATCGACAAGATCGCCCGCAAGAGCGAGAACGTCTCCATCACCCGGGACGTTTCGGGTGAAGGGGTTCAGCAAGCCCTGCTGAAGATTATCGAGGGAACTGTGGCCAATATCCCTCCCCAGGGCGGACGAAAGCATCCCCAGCAGGAATTTCTCCAGGTCGATACGACCAACGTGCTTTTCGTCTGTGGCGGGGCATTCGTTGGACTGAACGAAATCATCAGCCACCGCATCGGGCGCAAAACAATCGGATTCGGCACACAGCAGGCCGCCAGCAAAACGCAAAACGTCAGCGAAATTCTACGCCAGGTGGAGCCTGAGGACTTGTTGAAATTTGGGCTGATCCCGGAATTCGTCGGTCGAATCCCGGTGCTCACGACCCTGGACGAATTGTCCGAGGACGATTTGGTGAAGATACTGATCGAACCGAAAAACGCACTGATCAAGCAATACAAAAAATTGATGGAACTGGAGGGGGTGGAACTCGAGATAACGGACAAGGCCTCAAGGGCCATCGCGAAGGAAGCGATCAAGCGCAAGACCGGAGCCCGTGGTTTGAGGGCCATTCTCGAATCCGTGATGCTCGATGTCATGTATCAGATCCCCTCGATGGACAATGTCAAGACCTGCGTCATCGACGAGAACGTCATTTACGAAAAAGCGCAGCCCGTTCTGATATTTCAGGAGAAGGCGGAAGAAGACCGCAAGCTCCGCATCAGCTAATCCAGCGAAATTTGCGCGGCACGATTCCGTCGTGCCGCCCCCATCATCGTCGGCATCTGTACCGGTATGCTGCAACAGGTACGCTGCAACAGGTACGACGGCGGCGGCCCATTCAGCCGGATCGGGTGTGGTCAACCCCCGGTGACCGGCACGGGCCGAAAACGGCCTTCCGGGGCCGGACAT
>JACZRV010000162.1 GCA_022574555.1 SAR324 cluster bacterium | reverse complement strand
GTTGATCATCATATCTGGTGATTCACGATCGGAGAAAATGATGTCGAAAAAGAAAATACTGACCGAACTGATTGAAATCATAGGCGTACGTTGGACCTGTTCTGACTGCGGCGCTGTGATTGAATATCCATTGGGTCAAGAGAGGAACGTTCCAAGCATGCGGTCTTTTGAAAGTCGTTGGCTATGCCCGGTTTGTAAAGAGGAAACCAAAGGGGATGAAAATATTGCGGTTATCGGTCGCTATGCGAATGCATTTAACAAATTTCTCACTCAACTTGCTTTACTCAAAGATCAACAATACGAAATCTCTTTTTTGACCGACCCAATGCCCGATTGATCATCACAACCCAAACACCGTCTTCACCCCCTGCAGGTCTCCGGATATTCCTACCCAGGCCATGCCGACGCAGAAAAAAAGCTCGTGGCCGGAGGAGGGGTCTCCCCTACTCCGCAGACCTTCGAATAGCCCGGCGCAGTTCGGTGGTGGCTTCTTCGTCGACTTGGCCCTCGCCGGTGATGACGACGCCGTATAGTTCGCGGGCGTTTTGCAGCGAGACGTACTCGTTGCGCACATCGGCCCGCACCGCGGCCACGTCGCGATCCAGGGGGTCGCCGTAGCCCCCACCGCCGGGGGTTTTCTGTTGCAGGATGGTGCCTTGGCGCAGGGGCACGTTGGCGTCCTTGGTGAGGTGGGGGGAGACATAGCGCGTGTCGCCGTCGAGCACTTCGATCGTGGTCTTGGCGCCGGGGGCGCGCGCGGCGGCGAAGTTCGAGCGCGTCGCGAAATCCCTCGGTCATGATCAGGCCGCAGCGGGCGCCGTTGCGTTCCAGCACGGCATTGGTGGCCACGGTCGTGCCGTGGACGATCAACCCGATCTGGCACAGTGCGATTCCGAAGGCCCGCAGGCCGTCGATCAGACCCTGAGACAAATCGGCCGGCGTGGACAGCACCTTGGCCACCCGGACGGCGCCCGTGGACTCCTCCCGAAGTACCAGGACGGTATACGTGCCGCCAATGTCGATGCCTACTACGATGGTCATGGCCTGATCCCCGGAGGAAATGCAATAATGCCGCGGGCACCGAAATCGTGCCCGATGCCTTTTTTCCACCTTTGGCCATATACCGGGCCGCCGCATAGAATCAACCGCCTTCCGCCGCGGAGCAATGGATGGTTCCGGCGGGCGCGATCCGGAATGGGGTGGATTTGTCGGTCGGGGTTCGGATAGGGTGGACCATCTGCGGATTGCGGCACGTGAATCCCCGCTCCATTGGGCGATGAAGATCTTATGCGAAGAACGGAAAACGAACGATGAAGGTATCCCAGGTTGAGCTGCTCCACTGCGACGGCGGATGGCGGGTCTTCTCCTTCTGCAAAATCACCACCGACGATGGGCTGGTGGGATATAGCGAGTTCAACGAGACTTACGGCTCGTACGGGGTGAGCGCGGCCATCGAAAGACTGGCGCCCCGGGTGGTGGGCCAGGATCCCCGTGCCAACGAGCGTATCTATTGGGAACTCTATTCCGTCACGAGGCAGTCGCCGAGTGGGGTCATCACCCAGGCCATCGCCGCCATCGAAAACGCGATCATGGACCTCAAGGGCAAAGCGCTCGGGGTCCCGGTATACGAACTGCTGGGCGGTCCGATCCGCGACAGGTTTCGGCTCTACTGGTCCCATTGCGGCACGACCCGCATAATGGCACCCCAGCACGCGGGCGTGGCCCCGCTGAAGTCCCTTGATGATGTCAGCGCCCTGGGCCGTGAGGTGAAGGAAAAGGGCTTCTCCGGATTGAAGACCAACATCCTGCTTTTCGATAACGGGCCCCAGGTCTTTATGCCCGGCTTTGGCTGGTCGCAGGTTTTCTGCCCGGAGCTCAATGCCGACCGGCGTGTGATCGAGGGCCTGCGGGATCATATCGCCGCCTTCCGGGAAGGCGCAGGTCCCGAAATGGATATCCTGTTGGACTTGAATTTCAATTTCAAAACGGAAGGCTATCTCAAAGTCACGCGGGCGTTGGACGACCTGGGTCTGTTCTGGTTCGAGATCGATTCCTTCGACCCGCGCGCCCTGGCCCAAATCCACCGCGCGACCAAGACGCCGTTGGCATCGTGCGAGTCGCTGTACGGTCTGCGCGAATACCGCCCCTACTTTGAGAATTATGCCACCGATGTGGCGATCATCGACGTGCCGTGGAATGGAATCGTGCAATCGATGAAAATCGCCGCCATGGCCGAGGCCTATGAGATCAACGTGGCGCCACACAACTTTTACGGCCACCTTGCGACCTTCATGAGCGCGCATTTCTGTGCGTCGATCCCCAACTTCCGCATCATGGAGATCGATATCGATGACGTGCCCTGGAAGGACGATTTGGTCACACAGGTGCCCGAGGTGCAAGACGGGCATCTCGTGCTGCCCACCGGCCCGGGTTGGGGCACCGAAGTCGACGAGGATGCCGTGATGGCGCACCCGGCCCAGCACTAATGTCCAGGAGCGGGTGAAATCGATCCAGCGGTGCTGAGCCCAAACCAGGCACAACCTCCTTGGAGACCGATTGACCATCCTGCGGGCGCAGTGGGACCAGTTCTGTCTATTCCGCGCGTTGTTTGGTAGGAAATGAGAAAGAACCGTCTCAGTCCACGCGTGGCAGCCATTAACCGAAACCGCCACTTCGCACCGGTCGTTCATGACAGAAAAAGGGTTATTGCCGCGCGAACAGGCCATCCTGACCGAAATCGTCGAGTACTACATCTCCCACCACGAGGCGGTGAGCGCGCGCACGCTTTCCAAATTCTCCGAACTGTCCTTATCTCCGACGTCCATCCGCAACCTGATGAAGGACCTCAGCGAGGCGGGCTATCTGACCCATCAGGGTGCCGTTCGGGGTCGCCTGCCCACGCGAAAGGCGTTCTATATCTATATTAACAGCGTATGCGGCAAAGCCCTACGCCTGCCCGCGCATACGCCGGAACCACCGGCTGCGGACGAGGGAGCACCCGCACTGGCCGATACCTTACGCCGCATCGGCGCTCATTTGGCTGAAGAGAGCGGATTCGCCGCGGTGGCTTCGCTTCCGGCGCGGCAGTATTATCCCTTGGATTGGGTGCGACTATCCTCAGTGGGCGCGACGCGGGTTCTGGTCAGCGTAGGTACGCTTTTCGGCGATGTTTGGTCTAAGGTGGTGGAATCTCCCGATCCATTTCCACCGCAGACGTTGGCCGATGTGGAAGCCTTCCTGAACAGGACCTATCGCGGCCGGACGGTGGAATTCATCCGCAACGAGATCATGAGCGGCGAGCCCAAATCCTTGCTGGCCGATGCGCCGTCCTTGGGGGCCGCGTTCCGCGTGCTGCGCAAGGCTTTCGATTGGGGAGGGCCGCCCCATTGGTTGGTTTGGGGGGAAGATGCGCTGCTGCAAGTCAAGGAATTGCATACGCCAGAGACCATGCTTTGCCTGCACCGCGTGCTGCATAACAGCTCCCTTATCGCTCGGGCCGCGGAAAATGGCCGTGTCGTGGAAGGCGGGCTGGTCGCCATCGGCAAGGCGATCGGATTTTCCGGGCTGGAACGCGTGGTCCTGGTCGCATTTCCGTTCGGGTGGGACGAAAATCATCCCTGTATGATCGCTGTGCTGGGTCCCATGCACATGAATTATCAGCAAGTGGTGCGTCTCGTCGCCGGAGGGGCGGAAAACCTGAATCGGGTGGTGACATCCTCGCTGTCGAGTCGCACTCGATAGCCACCTGAGCCGGCCGGCGCGTCGATATCGTCCGAGTGATCTTGCCTTCATGCTCCTGTTAGCTTTTCACATTGTCGCCATAGGGGCGTTGATCCTCGTCGTGGGCGTGATCGCCTACCGCATGGGCATGCGCGAAGGGGTGCGCCGAACGAAAATTGCTATGGAACAGCACCAGCCCTTTCGTTGATTTCACCCACTCGGGCGGTTCAATCGACGAGTCAGCCGGACACCTTTCAGGATCATGAGTTTGTTGCTGCCAGTCGCGAATTCCCCATGCATTGAGATTCGAAGCGCCGCCTGTGAAGGCGGATCCTATTCTGTCACCCCTTAACCGCAAGCCGGCGAGCCCATGAATACAGAGCCTATTTATACAGAGCCCATCTATACAAAGGACGTTCTGATCGAAAGCCGGAAGATTTCCCTGGAAACGGGGCGCATCGCCCGCCAAGCCAGCGGCGCCGTGGTGGTGCGATCCGGCAAGGCCGTGATCCTTTCAACGGTGGTGCGAGGAAACGCCGACCGTAGGACCGATTTCCTGCCGCTCACCGTGGATTACCGCGAATACTTCTCGGCAGCAGGCCGCATCCCGGGCGGATTTTTGCGGCGCGAAGGGCGGCAGACCGACGTCGAAGTCATGGGCAGCCGCCTTTGCGACCGCTCCATCCGCCCCCTGTTTCCCAAGGCCTACCGGGCCCAGACACAGGTGTTGTCATCGGTGTTGAGCCACGATCCCGAGAGTGACCCCACGTTGTTATCCATCATCGGCGCAGCCGCCGCGCTGCACATCTCCGACATCCCCTGGTCGGGGCCCGTGGCTGCCATCCGGGTGGGGCGTGTGGACGGCCGCCTGATCTCGTTTCCCAATCCGGAGCAGCGGACGGCCTCGGATATGGATCTCGTGATTTCTCTCAGCCGCGATGGCGTCGTGATGATCGAGGGAGGCGCCCGCCAGGTGGACGACGCCGACATGCTGGCGGCGATTGAATTCGGCGTGGCCCAGGGGGTGCCCTTGCTGGACGCGATCGAATCGCTGCGCGAGGAAGTGGGCCGGGATAAGGTGCTGCCTGACGAACCACCCGGCCCCGGCGCGCCGGCAAAAACCCTGCGCGAGCGCGCGGCCCAGCCCTTGACCGAGGCCCTTGCGCATCCGGAAAAGATGGCCCGCCGCGATGCCGTGGCGACAGCCAAGGCGCAGCTCATTGCCGGGCTGGAGGCGGATCATCCCGATCAAAACGTGGGAGAATGGGCCGGCAGTGTGCTGGACCAAGTGGTGCAGGAGCTGATGCGGAAAGCCATCGTCTCGGAAAAGCGCCGTGTGGATGGACGCCCGCCAGACGGTATTCGTCCCATCACTTGCGAAGTGGACTGGTTACCGTCGACTCATGGTTCGGCGCTGTTCACCCGCGGGGAGACCCAGGCCATGGTCACCGTCACCATGGGCACGAACCAGGACCGTATGATGGTGGAAGGCCTGGAAGGTATTCGTTACGAGCGGTTTCTGTTGCACTATCAATTCCCGGCATATTCGGTCGGTGAAGCCCGGCCCTCGCGCGGTCCGGGCCGCCGCGAAATCGGCCACGGCCACTTGGCGCGGCGTGCCCTGCTGCCGGTGCTTCCATCGGAAGACGAATTTCCCTATACGCTGCGTGTGCTTGCCGAGATCAGCGAATCCAACGGATCGTCTTCCATGGCCACGGTATGCGGTGCCTCCCTGGCTCTGATGGATGGCGGCGTTCCCATCGAGGCGCCGGTGGCCGGCATCGCCATGGGTCTGATCAAGGAGGGCGAGCAGATCGTCGTTCTCAGCGACATCCTGGGCGACGAGGATCATCTGGGGGACATGGATTTCAAGGTGGCCGGCACCCGCAAAGGCGTGACGGCCATACAAATGGACAACAAAATCGGCAGCCTCCCGCCGGAGGTCATGGCCCGCGCCCTGGAGCAAGCCCGCCTGGGCCGGCTGCACATTCTGGACGAGATGGAAAAGACCATCGCCCGGCCGAGGGCGGAAACCAAGCCCCACGTTCCCCTGCAAACGACCCTGTCCATCTCCACGGGCCGGGTGCGCGAACTGATCGGCCCGGGAGGCAAGGTGATTCAAGGGATCCAGGCCGAGACCGGCGCCAAGATCGAAGTGGACAACGAGGGGCTCGTCCGCATCTACGCTCCCAACCGCGATTCCCTCGATGCCGCCCGTGGTGCCGTGCTCGATGTCGCCGGCACGATGGAGGTGGGCGAGGTCTATGACGGCGTGGTCACCGGGGTCAAGGAATTCGGTGCGTTTGTCCGCATCAGAGGCCAGGAAGGGCTGGTGCACGTGTCCCAGTGGGCGTCCCACCGGGTGGAGGACATGATGCAGGTGGCCAAGCCCGGCGACAAAGTACGGGTGCGTCGGATTCGCCCCGTCATCCGATCCCTGACGCAGCTCTAGCGCCTGCATGATCGGGTATTCGGGATGGCGACCCGAGAACACGAGCCCGCCCTGCTCGAGCCGCTCGATGAACGCCGGCTCCACCTCGTAGCGATGGCGGAACCGCTCGCGGATCGTCGTCTTCTTGCCGTAGAGAAAACTCGCCAGGCTGCCCGCCGAGATCGAAATATCCTGGGCTCCCAGACGCATCGTCCCGCCCTTTTCACTGACCTCCACCTGATCCGGCATCAGACTGATCACCTGCCGCGGCGCATCAGCTTCAAACTCGCTGGAAACAGCATCTTTAATTCCGCAAACGTTACGAGCAAACTCCACTACGGCGCATTGCAAACCGAGGCAGATGCCAAAAAGAGGCACTTTGTTCAATCGGGCATAGCGGATGCTTTCCAGTTTTCCATCTACTCCCCGCGAACCGAATCCATAGGGAACCAGAATAGCGGCAAAATTGCCCAGCTTGCGCTTGGCCGTATAGCGGTTGATCTGCTCGGTATCGACATAGCTTAGCTTTACAGAAACATTATTGGCAATGCCGGCATGCACGAAAGATTCTATGATCGACTTGTAGGCATCGACCAGACTGACGTATTTGCCGCAAATGGCTATCTTGACCTCGTGACGACCATTGCCGCATTTCCGTGCCATTTTTTTCCAGCGTTCTAAAGCTGGCTTACGGCTTGAGAGCTGCAAATGTTCAACTACCCGGCTGTCCAGACCCTGTTGATTAAGCACTATCGGTACTTCGTAAATTGATTTTACGTCCTTAGCCTCAAAAACGCTATCGCGGGAAACGTTACAAAATAGAGCGACCTTTGCCTTAAGCTCATCACTGAGCGTATGACTGGTACGGCAGACCAGCAGATCCGGCTGAATACCAATTTCCCTGAGCGCCCTGACGCTGTGCTGGGTAGGTTTGGTTTTAAGCTCTCCACTGGATTCCAGATAGGGGATGATCGTAACATGGATGTACATGACGTTTTCCCGGCCCAGGTCCAGACCAAACTGGCGGATGGCCTCCAGGAAAGGCAGCGATTCAATGTCTCCCACCGTGCCGCCGATCTCACTGATCACCACGTCCACATCGCTCTTCAGGGTCAGACGCACCAAGGAGGCCTTGATCTCATCCGTCACGTGGGGAATCACCTGCACCGTAGCGCCGAGATAATCTCCCCGGCGCTCCTTCGATATTACCGTGTTGTAAATTCTTCCGGTGGTAACGTTGTTGTCCTGGGAGAGGGATTCATCCAGAAAGCGTTCATAGTGGCCCAGGTCAAGATCGGTCTCGGCCCCGTCATCGGTAACGAACACCTCACCGTGTTGCAGAGGATTCATCGTTCCCGGATCAACATTCAGATAAGGATCGAACTTCATGATGGTCACCGAAAGCCCACGGGCTTTAAGGAGCATACCCAGGGCAGAAG
>JACZRV010000161.1 GCA_022574555.1 SAR324 cluster bacterium | reverse complement strand
CGAGGCGTGGAAAGATCTGCTGACCGAGCTGGCTTCTCTGGAGGTGGTCTTGCCCCGGGCTTCTCACGCGGAGGCCCTGACCCGGCTGCGGCGGCTGGCGGCATCCCGGGTGTTTCAGCCGGAGAGCGAGCCGGCGCCGGTGCAAATCCTGGGGCTGCTTGAATCCGGCGGGCTGTCCTTCGGCCATATTTGGCTGCTCGGATTTCATGACGGCATCTGGCCCGCCACGCCACGGCCCAATCCTTTTCTTTCCTACCCGTTGCAGCGGGCGCATGACCTTCCCCGCGCGACCCCCGGGTGGGAACTGCGGGTGGCCCACGCCCACACAGAGCGGCTGCTTAGGGCCGCGCCGGACGTGGTGGCCAGCCACGCGCTGAACCGTGGTGAGGAGGAGCTGCGGATCAGCCCGCTTCTGGCACACCTCCCGGAACGCGCACCGGAGGAGATTCCAACGAGCCGAGTGGCGGGTCTTCTCGAAACGGTACGGGAAAGCGGAACCCTGGAAACCCTGGTCGATATCCAGGCGCCGCCCATCACCGAAACCATCCGCTGGCCGGGCGGCGTGGGGCTCTATCGGGATCAGTCGGCGTGCCCCTTTCGGGCCTTCGCCATCCATCGCCTCCACGCCCGCCCCCTGGACCACCCCGAGGCCGGCCTGCCCGCGTCCCAAAAGGGAAGCATCGTCCACAAGGCCCTGGAATTTCTCTGGGGGAACCTGGAGTCCCACGACAGGCTCTGCCGCACCGGCGACGACAGCCTGCGGGAGATCGTCACCGACGCCACCCGCCGCGCCTTGCAAGAGGCCAGGGCCAAGTCGTCTCACCTGGGGGGCAGCCGGCTGCTGGAAATCGAGGAGCGGCGGGTCATCGGCCTGCTGACTTTATGGCTGGATAAGGAACGCGCCCGCCGACCCTTCACGGTGGAAAAGCATGAAACGCAGCAGGTGGTTTCGTTCGGTGGCGTGGAGGTGAATACGCGCATCGACCGCATCGACCGGCTGGATTCGGGCGGCCACGTGGTCATCGACTACAAGACGGGCCGCACCAATACCAATTCGTGGTTCGGAAAACGCCCCGACGAGCCCCAGCTCCCCCTGTATTGCTCCTCCGCCGGGCTGGATCTGGCGGGCGTGGCCTTCGCCAGGGTTTCCAGGGACGGCATGGGCTACCAGGGGATCGCGCTGGAAAAGGACATCCTGCCCGGCGGCAAGACCTTCGACGGATTACAGGATCGGGAAACCGGCGCGGACTACTCGTCACCCGAGGCGTTGGTCGGCGGATGGACGGGCGTGCTGGACGCTCTGGGCAACTCGTTTCGCACGGGCGACGCGCGGGTGGATCCCAAAAATCCTCAGATCACCTGCCGTTACTGCCCCTTGCCGGCCCTTTGCCGCATCCACGAATTGGACGGCCCCGCCTCGCCGGCGGAGGAGACCGAGGATGACTGAAGCGTTGAAAACTGGAGCTTCGCAAGCCGAGGATAGGGCTCGGCCGGCTGATGAGCCGGTGCGGCGGCAGGCGCTGGATACCGGCCGGTCGTTCATCGTCCAGGCGCCTGCGGGATCGGGGAAAACCGAGCTGCTGATCCGCCGCTTGCTGGCGCTGCTCAATCGCGCGGACGCACCCGAGGAAGTGGTCGCCATCACTTTTACGCGCAAGGCGGCGGCGGAGATGCGCGGCCGCGTGGTGGACGCCCTGCGGTCGGCCACGTTCGACCGCGCTCCCAGCGAGCCGCACAAGGCGGAAACATGGCGCCTGGCCCGGGAGGTCATGGGCCGCGACCGGGACCTGGGATGGGGGCTGCTGGAATCTCCCAACCGCATCCGCATCCGCACCATCGACGCCCTGTGCGCCGAGATCACGCGGCGCATGCCCCTTGCGAGCCGCTTCGGCGCCCAGCCGGAAACCACCGGCGATGCCGACGATCTGTACCGGGAAGCCGCCCTGGCGGTGCTCGCCAAATTGGAAGGCGTGGGGACGGAAAGGGAGGCCGAAAGTGAGGCGGTGGGCCGCCTGCTGCTGCACCTGGACAACGACCACGGGCGGGCGGAGCAGTTTCTGGTCAACCTGCTGGCCAAGCGGGACCAGTGGTTGCGGCATTTGCCTGCCCAGCCGGAGTCCACCGCGCACCTGCGTGATTCGCTGGAGTCTTCACTGCGGCTGATCATTACCGAAGCCATCGCGGCGGCGCGGCGGGTGTTCCCACGGGAATGTGCGGCCGAGCTGGCCGCAGTGGCCCGGTTTGCGGCAGAGCATCTCCCGGAGGGTTCGGATAGCCCCATTGCTTCCTGCCGGGATATGGGCAGATCGCCCAGTGAAACCGGTACGGAGGATTTCTCCGCAACCCTGGCCCGATGGCGCGGGGTGGCCAAGTTACTGCTTGTGGATAGCGGCGCTTGGCGCAACCAGTTCAACAAAAATTTGGGCTTACCTGCTCCCGCCAATGCCGCCAACGCCGCCGAAAAGCGGCTCCGCGCGGAGATGAAGGGGCGGGCACAAGGACTGATCGAAGCGCTGAGCGGCGACGAGGAATTGCGGAAGCACCTGCACCGCCTGCGCCTCCTGCCCTACGCGCGCTACCCCGATGCGCAATGGGCCGTCATCGAGGCGTTGCTCCATCTGTTGCCCCTGGCCGTGGCGGAACTGCGCCGGGTCTTCGCCGAACGGGGACGGGTCGATTTCGCCGAGGTGGCCCTGGCTGCCTTGGAAGGGCTGGGGGCGGATATGCCTCCCGCCGCAGCCGGCGACAGTGATCCAGCCTCCGGCGAAAGAGATGCAGACGACAGAGATCCAGACGACAGAGATCCAGGCGACAGAGATCCAGGCGACAGAGATGCAAACGACGATGGCCTGCGTATCCGCCACCTCCTCGTAGACGAGTTTCAGGATACTTCTTTTAACCAGGTGGCCCTGCTGGAACGGCTGACGGCTCGCTGGAAAGACGGCGACGGACGCACGTTGTTCCTGGTCGGCGACCCGATGCAATCGATCTACCTTTTCCGTGAGGCCGAGGTGGGGCTATACCTGCGGGCCAGGCAGGGCGGGATCGGCCACCTGAAATTGGAACCGCTGCGCCTGTCGGTGAATTTCCGTGCGGGGCCGGAAATCGTCGATTGGATCAACACCAGTTTCAAGGCGGTGCTGCCCGCCGAAGAGAATATCGTCGCCGGGGCGGTGCCCTTCGCCCCTTCGCTGCCGGCTCCCGATGCGCAACCGGGCAGCGGTGTGGAGATCCACGCACTCGCCGAAAACGGCAGAAACGAAAACGGCAGAGACAAAAACAACAGAGACAAAAACAACAAAGAGATGGAGGGCCGCGCGGTGGCCGATCTGGCCGGACAGGCTTTGGAGGACGGCACGACGGCGATCCTGGTTCGCTCCCGCGGCCATCTGGTCTCGATTCTGCCCGCGTTGCGCGACCTGGGGGTGCCCTACCGGGCCATCGATATCGACCCGCTCGCTGCAAAACCGGTGGTGCAGGATCTGATGGCGCTGACCCAGGCCCTGCTCCATCCCGGCGACCGGGTGGCCTGGCTGGCTGTGCTGCGGGCGCCCTGGTGCGGTCTGAAGCTGTCCGAGCTGCTGGCCCTGGTGGGAGATGACCCGGACGCCGCGGTCTGGGATCTCATCCGCCAAGAGACGCCGGGTGCGCACCCGGCTCCGCCCGCGCGGCTGAAGCGTCTTACCGCCGTGCTGGAATCGGCCCTGGCCGACCGAGGCCGCGAACCCCTGCGCCGGTGGGTGGAGCGCACGTGGATCGGGTTGGGCGGCCCGGCCGGGATCGAGCCCAAAGCCCTCGACGATGCCAGGGCCTTCCTGGATCTCCTGGAAACCCTCGACGAGGACGACGCGGCGGAATCCCTCCCCGATCACTTGGCGTCGCTCTATGCCCGGCCGGAGGCCGGCAGCGAAAACGCGGTACAGGTGATGACCATCCACAAGTCCAAGGGCCTGGAGTTCGACACCGTGATCCTGCCCGGTCTGGGCCGCAAAACCCGGAGCGACGACCCCGCCCTGCTGCTTTGGAGCGAGCGCGTGGCCGCCGAGAGCGGACAGGACGCCCTGCTGCTGGCGTCGATCAGCCAAAAAGGCGAGCACGACGAGTGCTACGATTACATCAAGGGACTATTGCAGGAAAAGGCGCGCTACGAGAACGGGCGGCTGATCTACGTGGCGGCGACCCGTGCGCGCCGCCGGCTGCACTTGCTGGGACATGCCCCGATCTCAGGTAAAACGGTTGGGGAACAAGCGGGCGATGGCTCACAAGGGACGCCGCGGCCCAACGCCGGATCGTTGCTGGCCCAGCTCTGGCCCGCCGTGGAAGACGATTTTGCTGCGACGTCCGAAGCGGCGATTCCCGGCGGCGAATCCGGCGCGACGAAAGCGCAGCCCCCGGAAGCACAGGCCCCGGAGCCGGTAATTCGCCGTTTGCCCGACGACTGGGGCTTCCCGGCAATACCGCCCGCGGTGAATATTACCGGCGCCACACTCGAGGGGCACGGTACGGCCGCACCGCTTGCTTCCGATGAGGCGCCGGCCGCCATCGACTTCTCCTGGGCCGGAGAGACCATTCGTCATGTGGGAACGGTGGTGCATCGGGCGCTGCAACGGATGGCGGGCATGGCGTGCGTGGAAAGCACAGCGGGAGCCGACGGACCCTGGATCGCGGCCCACCTGCCCCTCTTCCGGGAACAATTGCAAGGGCTGGGCGTGCCTCGGACAGAGTTGGCCGATGCGGTGAATCGCGTGGAGGCCGCCCTGCGCAACACCCTGGCCGACGAGAAAGGGCGCTGGATTTTGGCCGCCCACGCCGAAGCCCAAAGCGAGCTGCCCCTCACGGCCCTGCTGGACGGGGAGGCGGTGCACGTGATCCTGGACCGTACGTTCGTGGATGACGAAGGCACCCGGTGGATCGTCGACTTCAAGGCCGGTGCGCATCAGGGCGGCGCCACCGAGGCCTTCCTGGACCGGGAGCAGGAGCGCTACCGACCGCAACTGGAGCGCTACGCGCGGGTCATGGCCCTGCGTGATCAGCGCCCCATCCGCCTGGCCCTCTACTTCCCCCTCCTGCAAGGCTGGCGCGAATGGGCCGCGGGAGAAGAGGGATCGTAGGGCGCACGGAGGGCGCGTTACCG
The DNA here is from genome assembly GCA_022574555.1 of SAR324 cluster bacterium. Lineage (GTDB taxonomy): Bacteria > SAR324 > SAR324 > SAR324 > JACQKK01 > JACZRV01. The sequence goes on along the minus strand of JACZRV010000161.1, from coordinate 2,472 downwards.
CCGTGCGCCCCTACGCCCACTGGTAGGGTGTCGCGGACACGGCATGCCGTGTCCCTACGTTCGCCGACGTGGTATGAGGCGGGTTAATAAACTCCTTCCCCACAAAGTGGGGAGGGGTGGCCCGCGAAGCGGGACGGGGCGGGGAGCGGTTTCGCAGTTCAGCCCAGTTCCTCCAGCAGGGCCTTGGCGTCCTTCAGGTCGGCGGTGTCGAACCCCTCGGTGAACCAGCCGTAGACGGGCGCCAGCAGGTCGCGAGCCTGCGATCCCTTGTCCTGCCCTTGCCACAACCGGGCGAGACTGGTGGCGGCGCGCAGCTCCCAACCCTTGGCCTCCTGGGATTGCGCGACGGCGATGGCTTTCTGGAAACTCGCTTGCGCCTCGTCGGGCTTCTCCAGCTTCAGCAAAATCTCGCCCTTGATCCGGTGCAACTCGGCTTCGTGCCATCGCTCGCCCAATTCCTCCACCTGGGCCAACGCCTGCCCAATTTGCTCCAGACCCTCCTCCGGGCGGCCCGCCTTTGCAAGCATGTCCGCGAGGACGCCCAGGTAGGTAGGGGTCAATATCATTGACCCGCTTTCCCTCAGGCGGTCGAGGCTGTCACGCGTCGTCGCGATCGCCTCCTCGATTTCCCCTTCCTGGGCGAGCGCCCACCCGAGAAATAAGTACTGAGCCGTTATCAGGTATGGATAGCCCTGCTCCTCCGAAAGTGCGAGGGCTGACGCTACCTTTCCACGAAATCTGGCGTTTTCGCGGCGGAGGTGATAGACGATGGCGCCCGTGCCCCGAATGTGGGATCGCATGTAGGGGTGGCCAAGCCTATCAACATGGGATTCTGCTTCCAGATAGGCGTTAAGCGCGCGTTCCGGATACCCTTGAATCCACGAGACCATGATGATGTAAAGCAAACACATGCCCTTGGCATCGTGGTTGACTCGAAAAACGTCGCCCGCGTGCTTTTGTGGATCGTAAAGAGGCAACGCTTGGTCGATGCGCGATAATGCGGCGGCGAACTCACCGCGGAAAACCAAGATAGTACCGACGTTTAGGCGCCCCCACATGATCATGGTCGTGTGGCCCACTTCATCGGCCAGCTTTTCGATTTCCAGAGCGGTTTGCAAGGTTGGCTCCGTATCGCCACGGCCGACGAGGTAAGCCCACAACAAGCTCAACGCGCGAAAAGCGAGCATCGGGTCGGCCAACTCGGCGCACAGATCCCGAACGCGGTCGGAAGCGGTCTTCAGCCTGGGGCCGCCATATCCTTCTGTCGCTATAAGCATCCCCCCGATGGCCAGGTGAAGTTCCAACTCCAGCCGGTTGCGCTGCTCACCTTCGGCCAGCTTCGGAACGAGTTCCAGGCCCTTGTCGAAGTGGCTGACCGCTTCTGTGTTGGCGGCGTGGCGCGCCGCCTTCTGGCCCGCTTGCAGCCAGCGTGGGGCGGCCTGTTCCGTGAGCCCCGCTTCCGTGTAGTGATGGGCCAGCACCTCCGGCTCGGATTCGGCCTGTTCGGGAAATCGTTCCGCGATAGATGCAGCAATTCGGGCGTGAATCTGGAGCCGTTTGGTTTTCAGCAGGGACTCGTAGGCGGCGTCCTGCATCAGTCCATGGCGGAAGCGGTAAACGGCCTCCGGGGGCCGGCCCCGGCGCAGGATCAATCCGGATTCGACAAGCCGGTCCAGCGCTTTCCCCAAATCGTCGGCGCCCAGGGGCGAAACCGCTGCGAGCAGGTCGTGGGAGAACTGCCGGCCGATGGTGGCTCCCGTTTGGGCCACCTCCTTCACGGGCGCCAAACGGTCCAAGCGCGCGATCAGCGAATCCTGCAGGGTCGCCGGTATGGCCAAATGCGGGATGGGGCCGGTAAGAACAAAGCGCTCGGCTTCCTCCCTTAGAAAGCCGGCTTCGAGCACCGTCTTGGTGAGTTCCTCCACGAATAGGGGCACACCGTCGGTCTTGCCGACAATCTGCTGCAACACTTCGTCCGGCAAGGCTTTGCCGCCCGCCACCTTTTGCGCCATGCTCAGGCATTGCCTCCGGCTCAATCTATCGAAGGTCAGGGCGGATACGTGGGAACTGCCCAACCAGGGCGGCTCGAACTCCGGCCGGAAGGTGATCACCAGCAGCACCCGCAGATCCCGCACCCGCTCGATGATCGGATGGTAAGTTTCCAGCGAGGACGGGTCGATCCATTGGGCGTCCTCGAAGATTATCAGTACCGGGTAGTGCCGCGACAACCCGGCCAGCAGCTCCACCATCGCCTCGATGGTCTTTTCCTTTAGCCGCTGGGGGCTCAGGGTCAGCGGTGGGTAGCGGTCACCCACCGGGATGGAAAGCAATGACGCGACCAGGGGCGCCACTTCCTCCACGCGATCGAAAGCCAAGGCCAACGCGCCCTCCATCTTGTCCAGCTTCGCTTCAGGCGTATCGTCGCGGGCGAACCGGGCCCCGCGTTGGAATTGTTCGATAATGGGATAAAAT
>JACZRV010000034.1 GCA_022574555.1 SAR324 cluster bacterium | reverse complement strand
CCCCTACCGCCGCGGGCCGAACCAATCGATTCATTTCGCGGCCGCCCGCGACCCGCCTCCAACCGCCCCAAATGGTGCCAAACTGGTGGGTCGGTCGTTATTGTACTTATCCTTGAGCCGCCCGTTCCCGCTCGTAAATTACCGGGCCACCGTTTGGACGGATCGCCTCGCACCCCGTGGCCGGGTTGAGACCTGATATATACTTTTCGTTGAGAACTGCCCGCCGATCCTAGCCGGGCATGTAGCCATCTCGTGGGCAGATGTGCAAAAATAATTTTTAACGCTGTCTACCCTGCGGTGTCCGAAGGGGACATTGCCAAACCGCAAGTTTTTCGCACCTCACGAACATAACCAATGGAAACGAGGGTAAAGATGCAAATCAACCTGGAACAAGGGATGGCACAGAGGTTGAGCTCTATCAGCGGCTATTTGCAGATCCAGCCGGAAGGTTTTGTGGAGTATGCCATCGAGCAGGAAATTTCCCGGCAGGAAATCCACAGGCTCAAGGATGAAATAACGATCCAGGAAATAAACAAAAATATCCTGGGCGACGGACAGTCGTTTCCCATTCACCTGGTCAACGAAAACAAGGAATTGAACCGGCAAATCTCGACGTGCCAGATGTGTATGGTCGAGTTCGATCAGCCACTGGACCTGGTCAAGGGCCCATGGTTTTGCGATGACTGCATGGCCCTGGCCAAGGGTGGAGACTTCACCGGTTTAGACCCCCTCACCTGATTATCTCGCCATCGGGGAGGCTACTCTGCCGGGTTTCAGGCTACCGGAAAATCTGGGACTGGCCGTGGCGGCCTGAGTTATCCATCGTCCCGAATTCGGAGCTCGGCCCAGAGCCGATCGGATGACCAACCAACCATTGGACCAAGAATCGCTGAGCCGGAAGCTGGAGTCGCTCTTGGCCGACCATCGGCGTTTCGTCTCGGAATTCGAGAGCAGTTTGACGAATGCCGGAAACTTCATCCAGATCGCAGACGTGGCTATGGAACGCGAACCGGAGGCCACGGTGGAGATGCTCAATCAAATCCGGGACATCGATTTGCTGGGGCACGTTCGAAACCTGATTGCCGAATTCGATGCGGTGCAGGGCTTCGTTTTCGCCTCGCCCCTGGCCCATGAAGAAGAGCGGTTCCGTCCGGAAATTGCAGGTCTGGCCGCGGATTACGAGGATCTCGAACAACGGGCGGAAGATCAGCTGAACACCATCAGTGCCATTCTTGACACTTTGGACTGTTGACCGGCAGGGGCTCCACACCCGCGCATACCCCGAAAAATAGTTTACTGACGGTCGAGAGTCTGTCTTCCGCTGATTTCCGTAAGGACGCTGATCTACGCCGGGTCCTCGTACCGCACCTTGGGAAACTTCCGCGGCGCCCCCTGCGGAACGAAAGGCGGCTGCAGGAAGCTCCCCGCCCTTCGCTCCATCTCCCGTTCCACCAGTTCCGGCCGCGGTTCCTCATCCCGTACGTCACGCAAATCGGCCGGCGGGGGTTCGATCGGCAGTGCACCGGGCCGGGAGAGGGCTTGGCCTTCTTCAGTCAGGTGTACCCGGTCTCCCTTACCGGCGGGTCGGCCCAGGCTGCGCCATAGCCCCCGCAGGCGTTGGAACCTTGTGACGAGAATTTCGATCTGATAGCTGGAATAGTTCATCATTCGTACTCGCTACCCCATCACATCCACCAACAGACCGGAGGCATCCTTCAACCGGGCGGAGAGTTCGAGAAATGCATCCGAGGGGATTTTTTTCAAGATCGCACCCGTTTCCCGGTCCCGCACCACTGCAAACGAACGCCCGGATTCTTCGTGGTGCCCGAAGCGTATGTTCTTGAATTGTGTACTCCCCTCGATTTGCGCATTTACGGCATCCAAGAGCTCCGTCAGCCGCGCCCGGTTGGCGGCGCTGATTTTTACCGAATCGACGGGGTCGAACTGCCTCAAGTTCGCCATGAGCCGCGGATTGTTGCGGATGCTGACCGCCGGATTGACCAATTGGATCGGCTTGGACGGCTGAATTGCCGATCGCCCCAATCCGGTGACCTTGGGCAGCCGTTCGTTCTTGAAGTTCAAATTCATGAAAATTTTCATGGCCTGCTCCTTGTGTGATGAGCGCCTTACCGCTTCAGGTTGACCGAGCGGCCCGGCGTTCGGGTTCCTTCCAAATATTGTTTCACGCGGCCCTGCCGTTCGAGAATTTGCAGGTCACGCTTCAATTCCATTTGCGCTTCTTTGATGCGCGCCTCCATGGTCTGCTCATTGTCCAGGATGGCTGCGACCAGCCTGTTCATATCGTCGCGCCAGGACGGGATCTGTCCGGTCTGGTCCCCGGAACCGCCGTATCGCTCCAGCTCGCCGTCCACGTCGCGGATGCGTTCGATCAGACTCTCCTTTTGCTCCAGCAGCGGCGTGAGCGCTTCAAGGTTGACCAGAAGCAACTGCTGCTGTGTCACGCGGAGGATGTCACGCATCAACGCGAGTTTTTGGTGCATCAGGTCCTTCATTTCTCCCGGCGGGGATGGTCCGCTCTTATTTTCCAATGCAGAACTCAGCAAATATCCTGCTTAACAAGTCCTCGGCGGTCGTTTCGCCGACGATGTCTCCCAGGGCTTCCAGGGCCCGGGCCAAGTCAACGGCCAGCAATTCCTCCCCCGCACCGTTCTCCAGAGCCGCAATAGCGTCCAGTACCGCTTCGAGCGCTCGTTGCGCGGCATGCTGTTGGCGCAAGTTGGTGATCATGGCGGCTTCGACAACGGGCCTCTCCCCGTGCAGGGCCCACCCCACGATCCATTCTTCGAGGTCCGTTATGCCCAAGCCCGTCAACGCAGAGATGATCACTCGTTCCTGGCCACCGATCCGGTGCACCCATTCGGGTTCGCAACGGGACATCAAATCCCGTTTGTTGATTACCAGGACGGATTTCGCCGGATCGACAAGCTCCAGCAGCCGGATATCGTCGCCGGTCAAAGGTTCGCTGCCGTCCAGCAGCAACAGGGTCAGGTCGGCCAAGCCAATCGCCTTGCGGCTGCGGGAAACTCCCTCCCGCTCGATGGGGTCCACCGTATCCCTGATGCCCGCTGTATCGATCAATCGTAGCGCCAACCCGCCCAGATCCACGGTTTCCTCCAGCGTGTCGCGAGTGGTTCCCGGAATTTCGGTAACGATCGCGCGCTCCTCCTTGAGCAGGGTATTGAGCAAGCTCGACTTGCCTACGTTGGGCTTGCCCACGATGGCCACAACCAATCCGTCGCGCAGGATGCGGCCTTGTTCCGCGGTAGCCAGCAGAGCCGCCAGGCGATCCCGTGTCGCGGCGAGCCGCGCCAGGCAATCGCCCCGCTGGGTGAACACGACGTCCTCTTCCGGGAAATCGATACTCGCCGCGACCAGGGCTGCCACTTGGGTCAGATCGTCCCGCGCCTCTTGGATGGCATCGTGCAGCCTCCCGCGGAGTTGGTTGACGGAGACCTGTAGTCCCAGGCGTGAGTCCGTACGCACCAGATCGGCCACGGCTTCGACCTGGGTCAGGTCCAGCCTTCCATTGAGGAAAGCGCGGAATGTAAATTCTCCCGCCTCCGCAGGTCTTGCGCCGGCATCGCAGATCAGTTGCAGCACCGACCGCATGGCCATCACGCCGCCGTGGCAATGGACTTCCACCACCTCCTCGCAGGTGTAGGAATGGGGAGCCTTCATATGCACCACCATTACCTCGTCGATGGTCCGCCCTTCTTTTTCCAGCCAGCCGTGCAACATGAGGTGCGAGGGCGCATCGGCCAAGCGCTTCGCACCGCCTGGCTTGAACAGCCGATCGACCATTGCCGGCGCTTCGGGACCGCTGACCCGGATGACGCCGATGCCACCGACCCCGGCCGGTGTGGCGATTGCCGCGATAGTGTCGTCCGTCTTCCAATTCATCGGCCGCGCACCGGATGGGAGTGGAGCGCCTCCAAACGCAACGGGCGGCGAAGGGGCTCGGGGTCCATATGCTGACACTCATTCCGGATCAATGAATGTCGCTTTTGAAAACCGAGTCATACTGTCTGCCCAGAATGGAAATCATCACGTAGGGGTCTGTATCACGCATATTCACCACCAATACCCGCCGGAATATCCTGTTGGCCCGAATTAGGGAAATCGCCCGCTCCTTGGAGATCTCGCCAAAGTCGATGCATCTGCGGATCGACTTGGAAAGCGCCTCCGAGTCCTGGGAAAGATAGTACGCAATTACCAGGGAGCTGTTGTGACGCTCTTTGAAGTGGATGCGCAGCATTTCCTTGGCCTCGTCGTACATGCCCGAGGCCACATCCAGCCGCCGTTTCGTGCAAGAAAACGGTTCGGGCTCTATCAACTCCAAATCGCCGACGCACGCCGAGAGCAGCAAGACCAAAACAAGCCCCAGGGCCAGTCTCGCGCCCACTTTGCACGCACATGCCCGCGCCGCACATCTCTCGCCGAACGCGAGCGGAAATTTTAATCGCGCCTTCATAGTTTCAATCCTTTCCGTCAATCCGATCTTCCGGAGGAGCCTGTCGGTAATCCTCATGCTATTTAATCAGGTTGACGATGACGGCCGGAAACTGGATGGCCTGCGCCAACATCGCTGTATTGGCTTCAAGTTTGATCCGGTTCTTGGTGAACTCGGTCAATTCCTGGGCAATGTCCGCATCGCGAATCGAAGATTCCGCAGCGATCAGGTTTTCTGCCGTCACCCGCAACGTGGCCAGGTTGGTCTCCAGATTGTAGCGCTGGAAAGCGCCCAAGCGGCCACGGGTGAGGGTCATCTCGTCCACCGCCTTGTCGATGATTCTTATGGCATCACGGGCGCCTTGTGCCGTCGTAACGTCCACGTCCGCGAGGCTCAGAAAATTGCTTTCGTTCTCGATCTCCCGTCCGAGAAATTCGGGGCCCACGGTGGGCAAGGCGATCGTGGTCTTTTGACCGGGATTGGGCCCAGTCTGGAAAGCCACCGAGTTGTTGACGATGTGGACAGTTCCCGCCATGCCGACGGCCGGCCTGCGTTCGACTGTTTCCCGTCCGGCCTCATCCACTGAAGTCACCAGAGGGCCGGTCACTCGCACCGAGAGACCCTCGGTGGTTTCGTTGCCGGGCACGCCCATTAGATTGCGCCCTTCTCCAACGGCCGTTTCGCCGTTGATTTTACCGGCGATATCGACACCCGGAATAGCCGCCTGCGCCACCCCCTGAAATTCGGATAGCACGCCCGCCACGGAACTGATCGCCCGAAATTTGCTTTCGCGTCCGAATTGGGTGTGTTCGACGGAGAGAATACCCTCAGGGCTCAAGGAAACATCGAGCTGCAACTCGGCGGTCTTCACAGCCTCCTTCAGCTTGCCCGCGAACGTGGCTGGGAGATCGTTCTCACCTGCCGTGACTTTCACCGTTTTTCCGCCTGCGATCAGGGTGATGGATAAGCCGCTGACGTTGGCTGAAGTGATGGGGGCTGTGCCTGCCAACCTGCCTTGGGTGGCCACGCGTTCCACCTGGACGGCGTAACCCTCCAAGGGAGAAGTGCGGGTGCGCTCGGTGGCTCCGATGAAACTCAGCCCACCGCCTTCGGCAATGCCTACGATTCCCGACGTTCCGTCCAATAGCTTGCGGGTGCCAAACTGGGTATTGATCGATACGCGGCGGATGCTTTCGATGATGATGGAAATCTCCACCTGGTCCGCTTCCAGGGCCTTGGCGTCGTTGGCTCCCTCATTGTTGGCATGCAGGGCCAGTTGGCGCATGCGAATGAGGAGGTTATTGGTCTCGGCCAGTGCCCCTTCGGAGGTTTGAATCATGGCGTTGGCCAGTTCGGTATTGGATATCGCCTGGTTGACGCCGGAAATCTGAGCGCGCATCTGCTCAGAAATAACCAGCCCCGCCGGGTCGTCGGCCCCTTTGTTGATTCGAAACCCCGACGACAACCGCTCCAGGGAGTTGACTAGCTTTCGGTCAGTATCACCGAGAAATCTCAGCGCCTTCAAGGCCGCGATATTGTTGTTGATTCGCAAAGTCATTTGAACCTCATACGTATGTTATCAGCCCGCAGCCGCTTCCGGCCGAAACGACGGTGGGACCAGGAGCGAACCTCGCCGCACTGTCGCATCTTCCAGTACTCCATCAAACGGCTGCCGCATCCTCCATGGATTGCGACCGGGCCTGAATAATTGATCAGCCTCCAGGCTATTCCGGCGCACCTGTGCGCCGGACGCACTCCCGCCTACAATTAAGCCTGCTGGCCTTTGTGGGCGCACGTGTGCGCCGCACCCACTCCCGCAGGGTCTGGAGCGCCATATCCGGATTGTCCGGCAACGTCTTTCCCGCCGGGGATACCCGGTCACGGCTGCTCTATCAGCGGACGCAGTACCGCACCCGCTGATCGCCGCGCAGACAGCATCGCAGGAACGGGGTTCACCGCCACACTGGACCGCGCGATCGGAGAAGGAACGTGATGCACCCTCTCCACACCTTTATTCGGTCAGGCCTGCTGGCCTTTGTGGGCGCACGTATGCGCCGCACCCACTCCCGCAGGTCTGGAGCGCCCCATCCGGGATACCCCCTGTCGGCGTTTCCGCCGGGGATACCCGGTCACGGCTGCTCGATCAGCGGACGCAGTACCGCACCCGCTGATCGCCGCGCAGACAGCATCGCAGGAACGGGGTTCACCGCCACACTGGACCGCGCCATTGGAGAAGGAACGTGATGCACCCTCTCCACACCTTTATTCGGTCAGGTCTATTCGTTCAGGCCTGCTGGCCTTTGTGGGCGCGTATGCACCGCACCCGCTCTCGCGGGCCGGGAGCGCCGTTTCCGGATTGCCCGGAATCAGCGACTCTGCCTGGCGGTGCGAAAGCGCGCCTGCCGTTCCGCTCGCGGCGTGCCGCCAATTGGACACACGCCGGAGTGGATTGGGGAGGAAACCTTTTTCCTCCCTTGAAAAAATCTCATCCGCCCCACAAATTTCTATTTTCGACGGGCATTCCCGCCGCAAAGCGCTCCACGAGCGCGGCAATTCGATCTTCCCGTGACGCCGGCTACGGGTGGCCCAAACAAATTAATCGACGCCGATCGTACCAATTGCTTCCACATACCCGCCTGCCAGCCACATGCGGGGCGCACCAATGATGCGGGACGCTACGCCTCGTCTATTCCCGGCCCTCCGGCCCGCCTCCGATCAGCTTCAGCACCGCTCCCGGCATGGGCTGCGATTGGGCCCTTGCAGCCAGTTCACCTGCGGCGGCCATCCTGCCCCGAAGATAGTTGGTGACTTCGTGGGCGAAGTCCACGTCACGGATCGCCATCTGCTCGGCAACCAGATTCTCTGATCGAACACTCAGCTTGCGCAGAGTGGGCATCAGCTTCTGCCGCAAAAGGGTCTCCAATGTCTCTTTTTTTCGGCCTACTTCCTCCATTGCATGACCAACGATGGCCAGTGCATCCCTTCGCTGCTGCTCCGTACCGACGCGAATATCGCCCAATGCCGCAAAGCCGCTCACATTGGCGAGACCGCTTCCGAGCGTATCGCTGCGCGCCGATCCCAGCTGCAGGGAAACAACACTGTGCTCGGCCGCTCCAAACCGGAAAGTAAGCGCCCGTTGCACCAGGATCACACGTCCCACTTCGACACCTGCGGCCATCCGGTGGGGGTGCCCGCGCAATGCTGGCGACGCTTCCATCGGCACCGCGGTTTCGGGTACAGCGGTTTCGGGCACCGCGGTTTCGGGTACAGCAGTTTCAGGTACAGCGGTCTCGGGTACTGCCGTATAGGCGACGACCAACCCATCAGTCGTGCGATTGCCTGCCACGCCGGTCAAATATTCGCCTCGTCCCTCGGCCGGTTCGCCATTGATCTTACCCGCGATGTCGCGGCCATCTTCGGCCATGCGTGCCGATCCGTCCTTGTGGGACAGAACGCCCGGCACGGAGCTTTCCGCCGTGAACCGGTGGCCTCTGCCCCAACGCGAATGAGTCAGCCGCAATCTCTGCTCCGAAATACCGTCAACGATCAGATCCAGACCCTGGCGTCGCAAATGTTGGCCGAATCCATGCACCAGATCCTCGAAACTCACGCCCGGCTTGGAGCGGTAGGCGACCGGCCTGCCGGACAGGGTGACGGTTAATTCCAAGGGGCGACGCAGCAACTCGCGCGTCAACGGCTGATCGCCGGCCAGGCTCGCCCTGCTCGCCGGAGACCGGATCGCCACCGGATATCCTTCCAGGGGCGAGGAAACTACGTTTGGCGACGCCGAAACGAAGGTCAGCCCCGCGCCCCTGGCTTCTCCCGAATACATCAGGCTGCCGTCCAGCAATCCGATATCGCCGAAACGCGTATCATCGACGGTTCGGTCGATTTCCCGTAAAAGCCGCGGGACCTCCTGCCGGAATTTCCCATTGTCCTTGCCGGGGCCGTCCAAGGACATCCTGACGGCTTGGCTGAGATCAGTGAGGAATTTACTAATCCGCACCAGCCCGGACTGGGCGCTGGTCACGATCGAGATAGCCTGTTCTGATGCCTGGATCGCCCGGTCCAGACCCCCGACGACAGCCCGTTGCTGCTCCGAACGGTAGGGATCCAGGGTAGCGCTGTCGCGCGGCGATCCCTGTCTGTCATTCGGTGCGGTCTCTTCCGGCGGCTTTCTGGGCCGCTTATCGAGCGCGTACTGCCAGCCGGTCAGGTCTCGGCCCAGATTACCGATAACGATACTCATGACCTTCCTTCACCGCTTGCACGATTTTCCAAAATTGCCGCATCGAGCCAGATCCCCTGCGGCCGCTGCCTGCCTTGGGCAGAGTGCCGTCGCGCCGAGGCGACAGGCCCGCCAGGCCCGCCAGGCCCAATAATATTCGGCCTGGGCCGGGGAGTGAATTCATTTCCGTTCACGATACGCTTTCCGATCATGGTTCTTTTAGCGGACGGCCCGGCTTGTATGAGCGGGTTCGCGCATCCGCGCCGGCCGGTCCATTTTATTCCACTGCCGTGATATCGGAGCGGCCCCCGCCGGGGCGGGAGCCGTTTCCGCCGAACACACAACGGGTCATGTCTTACGAGTTGAGCAATGAGATCACTGTCCGCGGCACGGAATTGGCCTGGGCCAACATGGCCGTGGACGCCTCGAGCAGAATCTTGCTCCGCGTGAACTCGGCCACTTCCGCTGCCATATCCAGGTCGCGAATGGTGGATTCAGCGCTGGTCAGGTTCTCCGTAGTGATCCGCAATTGCTGGAGGTTGCTTTCCAGTGTATTTTTCTGGAACGCGCCCAATGCGGCTCGGGTGATCCCTATGTCGTTGATCGCCTGGTCCACAAGGCCCAAGGTATCGGTGGCCGACTGGGCGGTCAGCACGTTTACATCACGGATGGAACGGAATCCGCTTTCATTGGCAACACCTCTGCCCATGGTTCGGGTATTGGTGCTGTTGAGCGAAACCTTGACGGTCTGGCCGGCATTACCGCCCACCTGGAAGATCAACGAATTTTGATTGACCGACACCCTGCCGGCAGACTCGGTGTCGTCCGCGGCATCCCGGGCGGTAATCACATCGCCCGTGTAACGGACGGTGAGCCCTTCGACCTTGGAACCTTCGCCGCCGACAAGAACCTGACCACGGCCCGTAGCCACCTCGCCGCCGAGCGTACCCGCAATGTCCAAACCTGACTGCGCGGCCTCCATGCGGCCGGCTCTAGCTGAAAGAACCCCGGGCGTAGAGGAAGACGCGGTAAAGCCGAATTCGCTGCCGAACTCGTTGTGGGTCATGGTGATGATCCCCTGCTCGTCGGTACCCGTGCCGGTTATTTCCACTTCCAACGATAGGTCCAGACCCAGTTTCTCAATCTCGTTTTTCAGCTTGCCGAAAGCCTGGGCGACCGAATCACCCCTCGAGGTAGTGAACGATAAGGTCTTACCGCCCTCAGAAACGGCGATCTCCTCACCGGCATCGACCAGGTCTTGGGTCAGGGCTACTGAGCCCAGCATCATGGCGCGGGAGCCGATCTGCTGCACCCTTACATTGTACCCCTCCACGGGCGAAGATTGGGTCTGCGGCGAAGCGCTGATGAACTCCAGGCCAACTCCGGCCGCAACGCCGCTGGCGCCGTTGGAACCATCCAACAAGCGCTTCAGCCCGAACTGAGTGTTTTTTGTGATGCGGTCGATGGTATCGAGCGCGTTATCGATCTCGAACTGATCGGCTTGCACCATCTTTTCGTCGTTGGCCCCCTCGTTGGCCGCGTGAATGCCCAATTGGCGAATTTTCACCAGCAGGTTGTTCACCTCGCTGAGGGCGCCCTCGGTCGTTTGGATCATTCCCACCGCCGTCTCGGAATTGTCGATGGCTTGATTGATCCCGGCTATCTGGGCCCGCATCTGTTCTGAAATAATCAGACTGGCCGGACCGTCGGCGGCCCGGTTGATCTTCATTCCCGACGAGAGCTTTTCCAACGACTTGGAAAGATTCTTGTCGTTGATCAGCATCTGCCGATGACTGTTGATGGCAGTCGTGTTGTGGTTGATTCGCAAAGACATCACTACCTCCTTGTGCAATCGCGAGCCGTCGCTTCCATGACGGCCTCTCGCGCCCGCCGCGCCATACGCGGCCGATGCCGGCACCCGATAGGATGCACGGCGTAACAGGAACCCCTTGTCTTACCAACACGGACCGCCAGGCCCTCAGTTGCTCGCATCCAGCAAGAAGATGCGGAATTCCGTTCATAAAAATTTGTTTGCTCCATACGCAATATGGAAACGCCTAGCGGGCGGCTGGCCTGGGCTTCACCCCAGTTCTTCCGCCGCCTCATCCATTCAAAATGGTGATTCATGGCCATTTCCAATGCGCGATCGGTCACTTGTCCTGCACCGCGCCCGGTTTTCGGGCGCGGGGCCCCGTATCATTTTCCATGTCGCGAGCCGGACGCACTCCCACACGGAATGGGTTGGGCCCAATTACTCATCCATACGTTGACGGGCGGATCGACTCCACCCTGCCTTCCCACCGGGGAAGGCCCATGGACGCACCAGGTCCCGCAGGGGATGCCCTCGGGAGTCCGCCAGGCCCAATCGTCGATCCGGGTGCAATAGACCCCTGGATGGACGACCGCACCGGGCGGTCTCCCACAGCGCGGAGGTCCACATCGGACCGGCCGCGCCGGGATGCGCTCATCATTCTGTCGGCGGGCGGATCGACTCCGCCCTGCCTTCCCACCGGGGAAGGCCCATGGACGCACCGGGTCCCGCAGGGGATGCCCTCGGGAGTCCGCCGGGCCGAATCGTCGATCCGGGTGCAATAGATCCCTGGATGGACGACCGCACCGGGCGGTCTCCCACAGCGCGGAGGTCCACATCGGACCGGCCGCGCCGGGGTGCGCTCATCATTCTGTCGGCGGGCGGATCTCCTCCGCCACCCTGTCCACCAGCCGGCACTTGCAAGCACCGGCACCTGGGACAGTGACGAGTGATCTCAATCCAGACCAGCCGCACCCCGCCTGATGGTGAACCACCACCCCACGCCTTTGAGCTCATGGAGCTCCGCGCGGGTCGTTGCGGGGTTAGGGGCCAAGTGAGCCACTCTCCGCGAAGGCCGTCAGCCTTCCCGGACATCGGCTCATCGAATCCCGGATTCTTCGATCTATCCTTTACCTCCTCCCATTCGTCCCGTAGAGGCGACGCGTGATTTCAGTAGCCGATGCTTTGATGCATCGCTGCGGCTTCCCACTCAATGTGCATCCCGGCACACAGACCGGTTATTGCTCTCTCCGTTACCTCGGGCGGATTTGCCGAGGACAGGTCCAACCGGCCGGCCGGGGGCGCGTGCCCTGGGCTGGGAAGAAACCTCAGCTCAGGGCAGACCAGCGCCCGACCGGCCGGTTAAACCTCCGCGAACTTACTGGCCCACCCCTATTCCCAAGGGACGAGGCCCCAAGGGATTAGAGTGGACCGAAGAAGGGTTACCCAAGCAGCGACAGAATGGTCTGCGGCACTTGGTTGGCCTGGGCCAGCATGGCCGTAGCCGATTGCACCATGATCGAATTCCGGGTGAACTCGGCCATTTCCAGAGCCATATCGGTATCGCGAATCACCGATTCGGCGTTGGTCAGTTCTTCCACGCTGATGCGCAATTGCCGCAAGCCGCTTTCCAGGGTGTTCTTTTGGAAGGCACCCAGATTGGCCCGCGTCGTGGTGATCTTGTCGATGGCCGCGTCGACCAGCTTTTGGGCGTCTTGGGCCCCCTGAGCGGTGCGCAGATCGATTTCCTTGAGGCTGCGGTAGCCGCTTTCGTTGACCACGCCGTTGCCGAGCACGCGGGTATTGGTATTGACCAGGGAGGCGGAGACCGTCTGGCCGGCGTTCGGGCCGACCTGGAAGATCAACGAGTTCTGGAACACCGAGATCCGTCCCGCGATGGGCACACCTTCACCGGCATCGGCCGCGGTGGTAATATCGCCGGTGTAGCGCACATTGAGGCCCTCCACCGCTGTACCATCGGAGCCCGTGAGCTCCTGCCCCACGCCTGTGGTGACGAAGCCGCCGATCGTGCCCGCGATGTCCTCGCCGGCATTGGCGGAGGCCATCTTACCGCCTTCCGGAGAAAGAACGCCGGGAGTGGCGGAGGAGACGGAGAACGTGTGCTCGCTGCCGAATCGGTTGTGATTGATATTGATCACGCCGGCTTCGTCTCTACTGATGACGATGTTCAGTCCGTTGTCCTGAACTTCGTTCTTCAGCTTGCCGAACGCCTGGGCCACCGAATCTCCCGGAGTGGCCTTGAACGATACCGTTTTACCGCCCTCGGAAATAGTCAGTTCCTCACCCGCATCGACCATCTCCTGGGTCAAGCCGACAGCGCCCCGCATCCAGGCCTGGCTGCCGACCCGGTGCACCCGCACCTCGTAGCCTTCCACCGGCGAGGAGCGGGTAACGGGAGAGGCTTGGACAAAGTCCAGGCCGTCGCCGATGCCGATTCCGTTGGCGCCCTGACTGCCATCGAGCAGCTTTTTCACGCCGAACTGGGAGTTGGCCGTGATCCGGTCGATGGTGTCGAGGGCATTGTCCAGCTCCAACTGGTCCGCTTGCAGCATGTTCGCGTCGTTGACGCCTTCGTTTGCCGCGTGAATGGACAATTGCCGCATGCTCACCAGCAGATTGCTCACCTCGGTCAGCGCCGATTCCGTGGTTTGCACCATGGAGACGGCGGTTTCCGAGTTGGCCACGGCCTGATTGAGTCCCGCCAATTGCGCCCTCATCTGCTCGGAGATGATCAGGGCGGCCGGACCGTCGGCGGCACGATTGATTTTCAGACCCGAGGCGAGTTTCTCCATGGACAGACTCAGGGCTTTATCATTCTCCACCAACTGCCGATGACCGTTGAGGGCGGAAATGTTGTGGTTGATTCGCAAAGACATGACAACCTCCGTGTGTGTTCGGATTCATCCTTGAAGGAAAGCGCCGCCCAACCTCGATCCTGGAGGCCGGTGGAACCGGGCGATCCGCGGGTGCGAGCATTCTCGTACCCATGGAGGCTCGGTTCGCTCTTCCTTGGCACTTTCCCAATTTACCGGGACCCCCAACTGGGGAATTCCCGGATAGTGGATCGTCTCCGGATTGCGTGCGGCGCCATCGTGCACGCCGGCACCGAAAACGATCCTTTCAGGGCGGAAGCTCCAGGCATCGCCGACTTCCCCGGCGATACTTCGGGAGCCCACCAACCCATGAAATCGAGTTGACGGCAATCCCACCACTGGCCTGCACGCGCACCCACGGGTGCGCGTAGACCGCCTCTGGCGGAATGACCCACTTATCCATCACGATCCTGCGGCCCCTTCGCACCCGGCTCACCGTCCAATTGCGGCGGAGCAACCGGAGGTCTCCCCATTTGGGCTGTCACAATGACAGACCGCCGGGGGACCGTCGTCGGGTCCGCGGAAGATGCAGGTCCACACCACTTTCGGCATGGACCCGATCCTTCCGGCCTGGCCCCCCTCAGCACGAGGAAGAGCCACGCCGGCAGGATCGATTCCCGCACGTCACCACCGCACCCAGCGCCACGCATGTATGCGAGGCGGTGGGCAAGTTACGGCATATATCTGTCCCGGCAGTGCACCACCGTCATCCGGGTGCACTGCCGCACACGGTTTGCCGCGACATCCGGCCGTCCCCTGAACAGCGGTGCGGCTGGGCGTGGCTTTCCATTTCAAGACGCCACGCCAAACCCACTGCTGCGCGAGCGCGGTCGGGCCCACCAGCGCACCGATGGGCTAACTACAGGGGTCTCCTGCCCCTTTGCGGCCGCTTTCGAGCCACGGCCCTGGTGCTGACCGCCGGTATATCCGGACGGTTTGAGACATGACCGGCGCCTGGCGTGGGTGAAGGTTCATCCCCACCCCTGCGCCTTTATCAGTCCGGCACCACTCCCGCATGAAACCGCCCGGTGCGGGATGGAATCCCGCATTGAGCGTCCGGCCCGGTCGCGCGAGCGCATACTGAATCAGCGCCGCTGGACCGGGTTCGTGGTTCGCGCGCAAGCGCGGCCACCTGCCGATCGCGGAGAGACCACTCCACCCACCGGTGACCCGGCAAATGAAGTAAGGCGTCGCTTTCACCGGCCCACGGCCGGTTGCGATACCCCGGGAGGCCCGTCCCCACCTGGCGATGCGCCAAGGCGGGGGCGATGCCGTCCCGCTCCGCGACTCAACCTGCAAATTGCCGTTGCATCCCCGTCGTTCCCTACCGGGAGCGTTCAGGCAACGGATCCGTCCCGCGCACCTCGGCCCTAGGCCTCATGGGCCAGGCGAGGAACGACTGGACGGGTCTTGTGCCCGAACCTTGACCGGCTGTTGCCGGAAACGACCGGAACGCTTCTGGACGATCGGATGTCGCCGTTATCGGCGCAATTCCGATCCTTCCGGCCTGCTTCCATCTGTGTGGGAGCACGCCGGAACGATCGAATCCTTGGATTCAGGCGTTCCAATGCGGACGCCGTTAATTCAAGTTTTCCGTCCGTCCCATGCACCGTCCGGCAATGAACCTCGGGTCATGTGTCCCGGGTGCACTGCCTGACGGAGCTCATGGCCGGCCAAAGAAGGGACGTGTCCCCACTTGGACCGGATGATTGAGGCCGCCACTCTGGTTCAGGGTGCCGGCCGGGTTAGGGTTATCCCAGCAGCGACAGTACGGTCTTCGGGATCTGGTTGGCCTGGGCCAACATGGCCGTCGAGGCCTGCACCATGATGCTGTTGCGGGTGAACTCGGCGATCTCCGAAGCCATGTCGGCATCCCGGATCACCGATTCGGCGTTCGTCAATTCCTCCACGTTGATCCGCAACTGACGCAGATTGCTTTCCAGGGTGTTCTTCTGGAAGGCACCGAGCTGGGCCCGGTTGGTGGTGATGTCGTCGATCGCCTTTTCGATCAGCCTCAACGAATCCTGGGCGCCTTGCGCCGTGCGGACATCCAGTTCGTTGAGGCTGGTGAATCCGCTATCGTTGATCACGCCTTTTCCCAACACGCGAGTGTTGGTATTGGACAGGGAGACCGAAACCGTCTGCCCCGCGTTGGGGCCCACCTGGAAGATCGGTGAGTTCTGGAACACAGCCACCCGGCCCGCGCCGGGCGCGTCGGGGCCGGCGTCGGGTGCAGTCACCTCCGAACCGATATAGCGCACGCGGAGGCCTTGCACCGCGGTGCCCTCGGTACCGCTGAGGATCTGTCCGTTCCCCGTGGTGACCTGCCCACCGATGGTACCTTGGATATCTTTACCCGGTGCGGCGGACATCATGACCCGGCTCTGCTCGGAGAGCACACCGGCCGTGGAGGTGGACACCGAAAAGGTGAATTCGCTGCCGAACTGGTTGTGGCGCATGCCGAAGGTACCGTCGTCAAACCGATCTACAGTGAGGTCAAGCCCGTTGGCTCTGATCTCGTTCTTCAGTTTGCCTACAGTGGCCTCGACGGTTGCTCCCGCTTCCGTGGTGAACGATACCGTCTTGCCGCCCTCGGAAACCGTGATTTCCTCGCCAGCATCGACCATCGCCTGGGTCAAGGCGACCTTACCTTTCACGTCAGCCCGAGTCCCAAGTTGATGCACTCGAACCTCGTAACCCTCCACGGGTGACGAGCGGGTCTCTGGAGAAGCGTCAAGAAACTCGAGGCCGACCCCGATGCCCACGCCGTTGGCGGCCTGGCTGCCGTCGAGCAGAGTCCTCTTGCCGAACGAAGCCTGGGCCGTGATCCGGTCGATGGTCGCCTTGGCGTTCTCCATTTCGAGCTGATCCGCTTCCAACATATTGATGTCATTCACGCCTTCGTTGGCAGCGTGAATGGCCAGTTGCTTCATGGAAACGAGCAGGTTGGTCACCTCGTTGATCGCCGCTTCACTCGTTTGCACCATGGAAATCGCCGTTTCCGAGTTGTCGACGGCTTGATTGAGGCTGGCGATCTGGGCCCGCATCTGCTCCGAGATGATCAGGCTGGCCGGACCGTCGGCGGCCCGGTTGATCTTCATTCCCGATGAGAGCTTTTCCAACGACTTGCTGAGGGCCTTATCGTTGGTGAGCAATTGGCGCTGGGTATTCAGCGCGGCGATGTTATGATTGATTCGCAGAGACATGGAAAACCTCCGTGTTCCTATGGTTTATCTTCCTTGAACCGGAACGACTTCCTTGCGTTCCGACAAGCGTCCCATCGGTCTCCACTTCCCTGGAAGACCGTCCTTGGACGCCGACTGGTGCACCCTCTCCATCCCTTTCGAGACGCAACAGGGCACACACGCCACCGCACCGAATCCCGGGTGATGACGATTTTGAAGCCGGCGGGTTTTAATCACCCACCGGGTGCGGACCATGGGCCCGCGGCCGGCAAACCGCTGCCTCAATTTCAAGGCAGTCGTGCCGGATACATTCCTGCTCCTGGTACGCGAGGCCATCGGCCCACTGGGGCGCACCTGCGCACCCATGCCTGGGCCGGGAAACCACCCCGCACCGTATTCCGCACCGTATTCCGCGATGGCTGCCGCCCGGCCACAACCGGGAATCGGCGTCGCCGGGTCGATCCCGGCACCACACGAAACTTTTCCGCCCGGCGGAACGCATGAATGCGTCCGCCCCTACACCGAGGTCTAACTCCTCGGATCTTCTTGCCCCTTGAAACCAGCCGGCCCTGAAACCAACCGGCAAATTCCAGCCGGCACCGTGTATAGACCGGTTCCTGGGAGGCGCAATCCGGCCCGCCAAACTGCGAGTCCACCATCGGGTGGACTGCGGCAGTGATTTAGGCCGACTCGTGCCCTGCGTACGTACCGGCGCGAGCCTTCCGATGGATCGCGGGCACGTATTGCCGCACGGCAATTCGACTACCGCATCCATCGTGGCTACGCGCGCGGTGGCACCGGGGCGCATCCATCACCCGCGTCAGCCGGGCGGTTTTCAACCAACCGGCCAGCGGGCATTACCAGGCATCCCGCCACCGGCGTGGTGCGGGCGCTTATCGCGCCAACCCTGACCAAACCGGACCGGGTGGCCTGAAACTTCATTTGTCCGGGCGGGAGCGATCGGCGATTCCGTCCAAGGCCCGATCCGTAAATCGATCCTTGCCGCGGAGATCTCCGATAATCTTCCCGCCAATCCCTGGAAGCCGGATAACCGATGGGGGCCGTTATTTACGTCCCACCGGCCCATCCATATCTATGCGTCCGTATCCTCAGGTGGAGACAATTCCTCGCCCGTAGCGAGAAATTCTCCGGCCGGGAACGGACCTGCTCCCTTGGCCGGCGCCACAATCCGCACGCCCTTAATCGCCGCCCCGCGGCCAAGTCATCTGGACAAGGTTCCGTCGGGGCACAAGGGCGTGTGTTGCTTGAGACGCCTGCCGATAGCGGGATATGCTCTGTCCCCGCAATCGGCGGATGTCTCAAACCGCCGGCTGATTGCCTTTACGCTTCCCTGGGCCGTCCATGGCCCTTGGTCCGGCTTGAACGGCCACCACGATCGATGCAGAGTGGTTTGCCACCCGAGTGACCGGCCCCATGGGCCGGGCCGCTTTGCACCGGCAGCGCGGGTCTCACTCGACGCCAGCCGGCGCGACTTGTATAAACCGGCGAAATACGTTGGCCATGTCCTCCGTCGGCTGGGATTCGCCCAATCCGCCCCGCAACGGCGCTGCATCCATTGGGGCGTGACGCAGGTAGACCATGGCCCGATTCTGGAACCGCTCGATCCAGGCATTGAACCGGTCTTTCCATTCGTCGATCTCGCCGGATACCGACAGCAGCAGGTAAAGGCCATCCAGCACCTCCGGCCAGGTTTCGATCTTCATCAGGTCCGCCAGCGCGGTGAACCCGCTGCGGACGTCCACCCATCGCCCGAGTTGCCCCGAATGGAACGGGGGCAGGCAGAGCCGTGTGTGGCCCCTATCGATATCCTCGGCGTCCTGGAAGGCGATGCCATTTTGAATGACCTGGCAATGGCCGCGACGCGCTCCGACTCCCGGGTAGCCGTCCCAGCAAATTGCCAGCTCCGATGTATTCGGGTTGTCGAGATAGCCAACCAGCATGCGGCCGATACCGAAGGCCGGCTCGCCACCGATTGTGCCCTGGATGTCTTTTCCTTTTCGGCTCCATTCCAGTTTACCGGGCCGTTTCGACAGCAGCGGTGTCGTCAGGCTGCTTCCCTTGAATTTGCACTGCGATCCATATTGCGTGTGGCGGACGATCAGGCGCCGTTCCCGGTCCATCCCCACTTCGAGGTCCAAACCCGAACTGCTCACCGCTTGTTGCAGGTTGCCCAGGAAGTCCGCCACCGAATCGTCTCTGTGGGGGGCATAGCGAACGAATCGTTCGCCCTCGGCCAAAAAGATCTCCCGTTCGGCCCAGATCCAGTTTTCGTGAACCGGGACGCCCCCGGTAATCGCCGACCGGGTGGGCGTGGCGCTCACGACGATCTCGTATCCCTGGGGGGGAGACGAGGCGGTGTTGGGACCGCCGCGGACGAAAATCACGCCTTCTCCATTGCCCACGACGCCCGACTGACCATCGAGCAAGCCGCGTCCGTGGAAGCGGGCCTGTTTGGCGATCTGGTCGACGCTTTCGATCTTCTGCGCGATATAGCGCCGAAGTTCTTGCGGCGGCGTCTCGTGCTCGTCGCGATGGGCCCAGCGGTCGTCCATTACTTTGGAAAGATCGGTCAGTGTCGCGTCGATCTGACAGAGCCCGGCTGACGCGGCCTGGAGTAACGAGACCGCCAACTCCAGATTTTTCACAACCTGATCCCGGCTAAGCTGCCCCTCCTCGAACTTCATCCATCCACCCGGACGGGGCAGCCTCGCAATCGTCTTTCCGTCGATGAGGCCCTGTCGAGGCCAATGGATTGATTGCCCCTCCACCTTGGCCTCTCGAATCGTATCCAATCCGTTCATGACTGCTCGTGCGTTAGGTGTTCATATGGTGCAATTGTTGCTTTTCAGCCTTGGGGACCTCAGCGGTCCCCGATTCGCAAAGCGAGACCTCCTCGAATGGCGCGGTTGCCGCTGATGACTGGTACAGTCGACCAGCAGCGTCATGCGCGCATCCGATGAGCGAGCGGGAGGACTTCCCCCTCCCGCTCTCTTTTTTCCCATTCATCGTTCGCGTTCCAACCCGGCCAGGGGAAATAACCCTTCCCCTTCGCACACTCCGGGGGTGGCGGCGATCGATGGCACGGCTTCACCGGCCGAAACTCATTGGCGCCGCGGACGCCGTCCGCTTGCGCCGGCACAGGGGGGAGTCGAGCCCCATAGGGCGCGGTTCTAAATGATGCCTCCCGGCCCGTGCCATTGTTTCCTTCCTGTTCGGCCGTGATGCTCTCGTTGTCGTTCTCCTCTTCCAGACCTGACCTCGGGCGGACGACCGCTGAGGCCGCCATCGCCGCCATGCCTTCTTTAGGTTCGAAGACCTGAGCGATGCCCTCGGGCCCAATATCCCGGGCCAAGGGCCACCCGATCAGCCGGTTTCCATCATCCCTCGCGCCGCCGTACCGCCGCGGAGACGTCAGGCCGCGGATTCTCTGCGGCCGGCTCCTTCCCGAGCGACGTTTCAGCCGGCGCGGGACCGCTGCTTTTACGCGTTCCGCAGCAGCCCCAGGACGTTTTTCGGAGCCTGGTGGGCTTGGCTAAGCATGGCCATGGCCGCTTGGGAAATCACCTGGTTCCGGGTAAACTCGCTGAGTTCCGCGGCCATGTCGGCATCGCGAATCACCGATTCGGACGCGGTCAATTCCTCGCGCGCAACGGCGAGGCTGCGGAGCTGTGATTCGAGCGCATTCTTCTGAATCGCGCCCAGATTGGCCCGCACGATATTGACCTCATCGATGGCCTGGTCCACGACTTTCATCGTGCTGTCGGCGCCCCCACGGACCTTCACGTTGATGTCGGACAGGGATCTGAAACCGCTCGTGTTGACCACGTTCTTGGCCAAGGAATCGGGAGAGACGTTGTTCAGGGCGACCTTCGCCTTTTGCCCGGCGTTGGGCCCTATCTGGAAAACCAACGAATTCTGGTTGACCGTCACCCGGCCCACCGGAATCGAGGGATCCACTGGCACGTTGCCCGAATAGGCGATCGCCAACCCATCGGCGCTGGTGCCGCTGGCCGCCGTGAGCACAGTGCCCCTGCCGGTCGCGAGTTGGTTGTTGATGGTGCCTTGCACGTCCTGGCCGTTGTTGACCGCTTCGGGAATGCCTTCCACCTTGGAAAGCACACCAGGCACGGACGATACGACCGTGAACTTGCTCTCCGAGCCAAAATCGCGGTGCGTGATCTTCCAGGTTTCGGCTTTTTCCACGCCACCCGGACCGACCAAGACGCGGTCGGGGGTCACGTCCAACGCCAGCCCGCTGTTGTCGATGGCGTTTTGCAGGCTGTTGATCACCACGTTCAGGTCGTCGCCGGCTTTGGTGGTATAGCGGGCCACTTTGCCGCCTTCCTGTACCGTGAGTTCGACGCCTTCCACGAACCGGCCCTGCGGATCGGCGGGGAGTTGACCCCCCAATATGCTGGACTTGGTAGGCGCCTGGAGGATCCGCACCTCAAAACCGGTATCCGGAGAACCCTGGGTTTTCGTCGTTGCCGACAAAAAGGTCAGGCCCTTGCCTGCCGCAATGCCGTTCACGCCGCGGCTGCCGTCCAGGATCTTTTGCGTGCCGAACTGGGCATGCTGCGATATGCGGAGCAGCGACTGAAGCGCGTTGTCGATCTCCAGTTGATCGGCGGCCAGCATGTTCTCGTCGTTGGCGCCCTCGTTGGCGGCGTGGATCGCCAGGGCCCGAACCGAGACCAGCAGGTTGTTCACTTCATTCAGGGCCGATTCCGTGGTCTGCACCACCGATACCGCCGTTTCCACGTTTCCGATGGCCTGTGTGACCGAGCCGATCTGCGCCCGCATCTGCTCGGAAATCATCAATGCAGCCGGACCATCTGCCGCCCGCACGATTTTTTCCCCGGACGAAAGGTGCTCCAGACTCGTTTTCATCCGCTTGTCCACGTCCACCAAACGGCGGTGCGTGTTCAGCGCCTGAGTGTTGTGGTTGATGATCAAAGAACTCATGGTGCCTACCTCCTTGTAGTAGCCGCAGGAATCCTTTCCTGCATGGGTGCTGAGGCGTCTGCGCCTCTCCTTGCCCCGATCCGCACACGGAACGCATGCAAACCGGACCATGACATCACAAATAAATTATTCAATTTAATATAATACATTAATATTCTTCTGTTATTGCAGCGCAAGCATCCATACGCGCGCCCGCCGCTACGTCATGGTATGGCCCGTGCATCGATCTGGTAGGTCCTTTGAGCGGACCGGTCCTGCCACTCCCTAACGGGTGGTCAAGGACTTGGCCGCAAAAAGGGACCGCCGAGCGCTATGAAACACTCCGCCATACCGGCGCATCGGCCTTCCCGGTTGCGGGAAGCCGTCACAATTGTCCCCGCAAAATTCACGGGAAACGGCGAGCGGCATCCAGCCACCCGGTTGGAATCGGCGCCCAACGGCGACGTTCCGGTTCGCGAGCCGAGCCCGGAAAGAGAACGCCGAATTTTGGGCAAAACTCTCCCAACGTGCCGAGGATGGACCAAGCCACCGAATTCCGGTGTGACCCACCGCGGCGATTCCCGTAATTTCGCTATTCCAAGATGTCCGTACCTCGTCGTGGGCCAGCCGTAATTCCAGCTGGCTTCGCTCAGCCGGCTCTTGCGAGGTGTTCAGTTCCTCGTGAGAGGGGCTCAGTCGATGAGTGGACTCAGCCCGCCTCGCCAGTTCCTGAACACGATAACAAATGCCATAGGCGACCTATCCTCAACGGGTGCCATCGTGTCACGCGCGTTCTCGGGGGAGAACGCCGAGTGACCGTTATCAATTACCAATAAGGTTGCGAGGTGTTCGGTTCCTCGTGAGGCGGGCTCATTCCGCGGCGGGATGCCGTCCGCCTCGCCAGGTACCGGACGGATGCACTGTGCATCCGTGGATTGAATGTTCTTGTCGCGCCGTTGGGCTCCTTTGAGCGAAAATCGCACGTTCGTTACCAGAAATGGTGTGGGGAACGCTCACGTCGTCAGATTCACCTTGCCTCGTTCGGGGCTCTGGGCTTGGCTTCTGACCCCCGAGGGTTTCATGTTCACCCACCCTTCCCGCAGGGTGGACATGATATTGATGACTTCCTCAACCATTTGAGGGTCCTTGTGCAAGTTGGCTTCGACAATCCGGTTGAAGACATAGGCATATAGCCGCCGCAGGTTTGCCCCCACGCCGCCCCCCTTTTCAGGTTTCAGGGTCGACAGCAATTCGGCCAGGATTTCGCGCGATCGCACCAGATAATTGTGTGCGCCCTCGATATCCGCGGCGTCCATCTTGATCACGGCCTTGCGCAAGAAGCGGATCACCCCGTCGTATAGCATGATGATCAGCTTACGCTGGTCCGCCGTCTGCACGCCGGTGCGGTGATAGGCATGGTATGGATGAGTTTGTGGCATCTTCGTTTCCTTCAATCCGTTATTCGTAATTGGGTCATCCGCGCAAATTGATCTTGCGTGTGTTTCCCTCGGCGGCCGTCGCCGTAGCGTTCGGCGATTTGCCCTTTTGGGCCGCAGGGATACTCTTCCAACCGATCCTGAGTTCCTTCAACAGTTTGACCACCTCCACGATTCGGCTGCTGTCCTTGTTCAGATTGGCTTCGATCAGCTCGTTGAACATGTACGCGTAAAGACGCTGCAGGTTGGCGGCGATATCCCCGCCCTTTTCCAGGTTCAGGGAGGCCAACAACTCGGCGATAATGCTTTTGCCCTTCACCAGATTGGTATGGGCTCCATACGAGTCGTTTCTGTTGATCTTCTCCACGGCGAGCGAGAGGAACTTCACGGCGCCGTCGTACAGCATGACGATCAGCTTGCCCTGGTCCGATGTCGTTACCGCCGTCTTCTGATAAGCCTGGGAGTAAGCTCCATAGCCTTTGAGCATCGTACAACCTCCGGTTCAATCATTGGGCCTGGAATCACCGCCGGGCGCTAGCCCGAAAATCCGGGAAGCCCGGGTATGCCGCCCCCGCCTCCGCCTCCGCCTTGACTGGCAATGAATCGTTGCTGGCTGCGCAACGAGGAAAGCTGTGTTTCCAGCCGGGTAAAGCGTTTTTGCAATACGGTTCGCTTCCGCTCGATGCGCTCGTTCATCGCCTCCAATTGGGTATCGAACGAGCGGATTTGCGAGCGCAAACCATCGGTAATCCGTTTCAAGTCGCCGCCCAGGGGGTCCACCACTCGGCTCAAATACGAGCCGATGCGGCTGGCCACGCCCTTGGTGACTTTGATGAAAGTCTCCGGCGCATTGGGAGCGAGCTGATTTTCGTTGAGCGTGACAAATAACCGCAGCCCTTTCACTTGCAGGCTCTCTTCGCTCCCGCGCAGGATCTGACCGAGCCCTTCCGCGGGTTCGGCGTTGATCGTGCCGGCCACATCCGTGCCATCGATCTGCAAGCCGCCGGCGAACCCCGGCGCTATTTGCTGTTCCAGGCCGGGTTGCACGACGAAAACGCTGCTTTGGGATCCGAAATTTCCGGCCAAGATGCGCACCTGGTTTCCGTCAGAAGTCACCCGCAAGCGTCTTGAGCCAATCTCGGCATCGTTCGTAATCTCGTTTTGCAGTGCCCGTACGTATTCTCCCATCGTATAGGTGCCGGGTGGAACCTCGATGCTCTCCGATTGCCTGCCGCCTACCGTGAGAAAGAAGCTTTTGTTCTGCTCCGTGACGACGATGGGCACCTGCAACTCTGACGTGGTGAAACTGCCCCGGGTCGGCACCTGTGTGATTTCGACGGGGTAGCCGCTGGGATTGATCTGGGTATCGTTCGTCAGGCCAACCACTGCGATTCCCGAATTTTCCGATTCCCCCTTGCTGCGGAACAAGTCCGCGACTGCCCCGAAATCATCCTGAATTTTATTGCGCAGGGTATCCTCATCGATCGTCAGCAATCCGTTCTCGTCGATCCTCAACCCGAGGGTGAAGATCATGTTGCCTTCCCGCGGCAATCCGGTCACCGGGTTGATCAGCAGGCTGGACAGGGTGTTACGAAAATTGTCGACGGCGCTGTCCCCCAGCAGGGGCCCGGCCTGTTTGGTATCCGGATTGAAATTTGTCAGCTCGTTCACCAATGTCGCGAATTCGTTATATTGATTGGCGAAATCGAGTACTGTTTCGATGGCCCGGTCGGTGTCGCCCTTGATGGTGATCGTCACCGGTTTCTCGCCGCTGGCCACCAGACGCAGCTTGACCCCCTCGATCACGTCTTCCAGTTCGTTGGTGGGGCTGGTGATCTCCAGCCCGCCGCCGAGCTCCGTCGCCCCCAATCGAATCAAGGCGTCCTGGGGAGGCTGGATGGTCGCCGTCGTGGTTCGCAACGTGAACGAGTCATCCTTGAAAACCCGGCCCGGCCCGAACGCGATCGTCAATCCGGAATCGAAGGGGATGGGTGAATTGATTTGATACGTATCCCCCACGGTCACCTCACCGGAGCCTCCCTTGTCGTCGTTCCAGCGGATACGCATGTCCTTCGTCGTTCCGATGGTGCCGTCCCTGAGGGCGGTGAAGGTGTAAATCTTAGGCTCGTCGCCCACGAACTCACCATTCACGGTG
The DNA here is from genome assembly GCA_022574555.1 of SAR324 cluster bacterium. Taxonomy (GTDB): domain Bacteria; phylum SAR324; class SAR324; order SAR324; family JACQKK01; genus JACZRV01. Next base: position 6,668 of record JACZRV010000034.1, on the reverse strand, counting down.
ACTTCGGTGCTGCTGATGCGAGGCCCGAAATCCTCTGGAAATTCAGGCAGCGGGATGAACTCTTCTTCCTCGTCCTCGGGTACGACCGATTCCCATTGGGAGATATCCAGAATTTCCGATGGGATGTTCCGTTCCGCGTCGTCCAGCCACCATCTTGAACTGAGAGACGCGGCCGTCACCCGGAACGTGACCGTATCGGACTGGTTCAAGACACCTGCGTTGAGGGAGAGCGTGAGGCCCTCCAGGAGGGCCAGCTTGGTGCCCGGCGTATAGCCGCGACCCACCCGCACGCGTCCGGTCTCTCCGTCGTCGGATTCCCAAATGACGACCAGGGTGGGGCTGACGCCGATCTGCCCGCCGCCTTCCACCGTCAGGGTAAACTCTCGGTCCTCGTCGCCGATATAGGGTCCCTCGACGACCGGGCCGCCAAATGTCGCCTGGCGCTGCCATCGGGAAGGTTGGGTAAACGCTGCGGCACGATCGGATTCGGGCAGCCACCAGAATAGATCCGATTTGCCTGCCCGGGCGCGCACAGTGAACGAGTCGCTGACGATGATGTCGCCCTCGCTGATGATCAGGCTCAGGCCATCGGCGAATTCGATGGGTTCCCCCGGAGCGTAATTGAAGCTGTCCAACTCCAGTACACCCGATTCGCCGGTGCTGGCTTTCCAGCGCATTTGCAGCGCGTTTTCGCCGCCGACCGTACCGGTCTGAATCGCGGTGAAGGTGAATTCCTTGTCATCCTCGCCAATGTATTCGCCGATCACGCGGATGATGGCGTTGGAGGCCCCTGTCCCGGTGACCACAGGGGCCACCCCGGTGATTTCGCCCACACCCTTCCATTCTGAGGGGGCATCGAATCGATTGCTGAAGTTCGGGGTCTCGCCGCCTTCCAGGCCGATATCCAAAATGATGCGGCCTTCGGAACCCGTTTTCTGGCTGGTGAGTACGAGTTGGTGGGGTTTTTCCTGGTTTCCGGTGCGAATGATCGTCGCGCCGATCTCGGCGTCAGACGAGTTGATCGCGTCTTTCAATCCTTCCAGGCTGTTGTTGGTTTCATCGATCACGATGGTCACGGGGTTTGCTTCCCCGACTTTGATGAGGAACCGGCCCGGACCGATTGGCGTATCCGCCGATTCGTAGGCCTGGGAGGAGATCTGGTGATTGAGGGCCAGGCGATCGACCACGAGGGTGTGCTTGCCCGGCGAGGCGCCCGCCGTGGCGGTGGCCGTCACCACATCTTCGTTGCTGGATACGACGATCTTGCCTTCCCAAATCGAGTTGGACGCCAACAACTGAACCGTTTCGTTCCATGCCGTGAACTGCTCCTTGATGTTTTCATAGGAGTCGAGTTCGACCTGTGCTTCGTTCTTGCGCCCCTCGATGGGCTGCAAGCGCCGCCGTTCGATCTGCAGCATTCCCTCGATCATCTGCTTCGTATTCAGCCCGGAGACCAATCCTGTCAACCGGTTGGCTTGAGCGTTGGTGTTGATTTCAGTCATGGCAGGTTATTGCTTCCGCAACGATTCCATTCATTCCATGGGGCAGATTTTTCACCCCAAGGGGTATCTAAATAATTGTAATAACTAAACAAGTTATTCATCCGCTACTGGGCGGAGGTGCGATCTAAAGGTCTTCAAGAAATATTCCACCCCAAACCCTAGGAATTGATGGTGCCCCGCAGCAGTTGCAGTACCGCTTGCGGACTCTGGTTGGCCTGGGCCAGCATCGCCGTACCGGCGGCCATCATCACCTGATTGCGAGTGAATTGGCTCATTTCAGCGGCCATATCGGCATCACGCAGATTGGATTCGGCGGAGGTCAGATTTTCCTCGGCGATGCGCAGGCTGTTCGTGTTGCTTTGCAGGGTGTTCTTCTGGAATGCACCCAGATTGGCCCGCACTTGTGAGATTTGGTTGACCGCGGCATCGATCAGGCTCAGGGCGTCTGTCGCCCCCGCGGCGGTGGTCACGTCGATCTCCGCGAGACTGCGAAATCCGCTGTCGTTCGGGACACCCGTCGCCAGCCGGTTGGTCTTGGCGTCGATCAGCGATACCTTGACTTGTTGGCCCTGGGTCGGCCCCACCTGAAAGACCAGGGAATTCTGAGTCACGTGGACGAATCCCTCCACATCGGCAGTGGTATCCGTCGGCGCCTCGATGGTATAGACGAGGAACTGTCCCTCCTCCCTTCTGGCAATCGCTCGGGCGCCTGGTATGCCGGTATCGAATGCTTCCGGTGCCGCATTGCGCGGATCGTTTTTCGGCAACCGCATTTCGGATTTAACGGTCGGTTCGACTTCGATGACCAACCCCTCGATATCGGTGTTTTCGGGACCGGTGAGCTTGACGCCGCGACCGAAGCCAACCTTACCGTCGATGGTGCCTTCCACATCGCGGCCCCGTTGCGCTTCCTCGATTTTGTTGGCCGATTCTCCCAAAATACCGGCAATGCTGCTGGACACGGAAATAGCATGCGCACTGCCATATTTATTGTGCTGAACGACAAGATTCTGGGTTTGGTTTTCGATGAATATTTCGACGTCCAACCCTGCGTCGTCGGATTTTTCCTGGAGTTTTTGGGCGATGATCTTGCGGACGTCGCGGGCGACCGTGACCGGGTCAAGACCCAATTCGGGACGCTCGAGATTGTCGAGCATGTTGCGCATGGAACCCGCGTCGCTCGGATTGTCCGAGGAATATTCCACGTTCTTGCCGCCCTCGGAGATGATGATCTGGAACCCATCGATGAGGTCTTGGATCGATATGGGCCGCATGCTTTGCCGCATGGTGCGGGTGGCGGCCTGAGTCACGTCGATCTCGTAGCCTTCTGCGGGCGAAGATTTCGTGTCGGGCGAAGCGGCAACAAAGCTGATTCCTTCTCCTACGGCCACGCCGTTGGCGCCGTTGCTGCCGTCCAGCAGTATGCGGGAACCGAACTGGCTGGAGCGCGCGATACGGTCTATCGTATCCAGTGCATTTTGGATTTCAGCTTGATCGGCGGCCGTCATTCTCTCGTCGTTGGCCCCCTCGTTGGCCGCGTGAATGGACAATTGACGCAGGGAGACCAGCAGGTTGTTCACCTCGGAGAGAGCGGCTTCGGCCGTTTGCACCATGGAAACCGAGGCTTCGGAATTGGAGATGGCCTGCTTGATCGACGCAATCTGTCCACGCATCTGCTCGGAGATCACCAAACCTGCGGGGCCGTCGGCCGCGCGATTGATTTTGAGTCCGGATGAAAGCCGCTCAAGGGATTGCGACATCGCCTGATCGGTACGCCTCAGGTTGCGCAGGGCGTTGAGCGCCGGGATATTGTGGTTGATCCGCATTGCCATAGTTCACCTCGTTGCTATTTCGCTCACCCACCGCTCCATGAGCCGTGGGCCGGGGCCGGGTCATCTCCGGCCATCTTCATTGCTCTAAGTGCTATTTCGGCGCTCCGGGGAAAATCTTTAACTTAATGTGAAAATTTCTTCCGGTGCCGCTATCAATTCCGGTTAAGGATTCCGACGGGGTGACACCACCTCCCTGGCAGTCAAATACTGGGGCCCGTCGGGCTTAATTTGCTTATCGGCAGGTGGGGATAAATCTTAAGGGGGGAAAGCGGAATAGTCTGGGACGGCGGCAGATGGACTTGGTGTCCGGCGTTACACCAAGTGGGCGGGTTTTTGGGGGAGCTCTGGGTAAGGGCCGGCGCTGCGGCGAAGCGCTCCGCACTTGCGCGCTTGCTCCCGCTTGATTTTAAAGATACCGGTCGCGGTGTCGTGTCACCAGATGCTCTATCGCCGGGAACAGCTCAGAGGTCAGGGCAGCACTGCGGGGACGAAGCACCTCTTGCGAGTGCTTCACTTTCTGGTCATGCCGGCCGGGGCTGTACAGGTCCAAGCATATAGTTATCGCACCTCCGCTTTCGCCGCCACCGCCTTGACCTCGGCCTCATCCACTTCCATCAGTTCCAGGCCCACCGCACGCGTGGCTTTCGGCCAGGGCTCGCCGCGCTGCTTGTAATCGGACAGGTAATCACACAAGTACTTGTGGGCGTGGACCACCACGTCTTCGCGAGTTTCGCCGGAAACCGCCAGGCCCGGCAGATCGGGAAAAAAGCCGAATAGGCTTTCCTCGCCTTGTTCGATGATCAACGGATAGGTGCGCTTCATGTTGCCTCCTCGGGCTCATTTGAGCCCGGCTTGTTTGATGATCGCTTCAGCCGTCCCTTTAGGCAGATCACCGCCGTGGAAGGGGAATCACCACGATGCCCGGCCGCTCGGGGTGGAGGTAAACACGGTGCCCGCCCTTACCACGCCCCTTCTGCTCAACCCAGCCGGCGGCCTCGATCCGTTTCTCCAGTACCCGGGGCCTCATCCTCGTTGGCCCCTCAATGTGCCTCAATCTTCATGATGGGGTCATGAAATATTTCTCGGTAGTGACCGCCATAGCTACTCGAGGCAGCAGGTCGAAACTGGGAAATATAATCATGGAGCACAATTCATTTATTTAATTTACGGGCGTAGATCGTGACGCCATTCCCCAGATGATGCACTGGCGTCGCGCAAGCACTCTCATCGTGTTCCATGGGCGATTCTAAATTTCCAAGTATAAGGCGCGCCTTACCGCGGCAGCCAAAGATAATAGAACGGCGCGCTGGATTGCTGCAGGCCGGCCAGGGCCGATAATACGCCCAGATTTACCCTGGGCCGGGCGCTTTGCTGCATATAGATGTTGGGATCGCCCGCGTCAGGCTGATGGCCCAAGGTGATCACGCGAAATTCGGAAACGCCGCTGAGGCGCCGCAATTCGTCCAGGGCGTCATCGAAGTAGCCGATCCGATCCACCAGGCCCACCTCCTTGGCCTGGGAGGCGGTATAGATGCGGCCGTCGGCTATTTCTTCCATGGGCTTCTTCAGGCGGTCACCACGGTTTAGCCGCACCACTTCCACAAAGCGCTGGTATAGGTCGTCCACCACCGATTGCACCACGAGCTCGTGGCTCCGGTCGGTGGGCTGGGTCATGGAGTGCAGGTCCTTCATGGGGCCCGACATGATGGAGGCATCCACCAACCCGTAGGTTTCCATAAATCTGGAGACATTGATGGAGGGCATGATCACACCCAACGACCCGGTCGTCGTGGTGGGATGGGCCACCACCGAGTCGGCCGACATGGCGATGTAGTAGCCGCCCGAAGCGGCAATATCCATCATCAGCACCACGATGGGAATGCCGTGCTTCTTCTTGAAGGCGGCGAGCTCGTGATAAATGATGTCGCTGGCGGTCACCGTGCCCCCGGGGCTGTTGATGCGCAATAGAATACCCACCGGCCGAATTTCGTCGCGTTCCAGCCGGTCCAATTGAAAGCGCACCTGCTCCACCGTGCTGGGCACGGTCTCGCCGGGGATAAAGCCCAGCGTCGAGCTCTGAGCGGTAATGATCCCATCCACCCGCATCATGTAAACGTTGGCCGAACCCGAGCCGGCCACCTGGAAGTAAAGCGTGGGCTTCTGGGAACCGAGGGGGATGGTGATGCAGGAAGCGAGCAGGGCCACGGTGGAGAAAAGCGCTGGGATCGATCGCAAGAGAGAACGCATGATTGGTTATTGAGAGGGGTTTCAGTCCCATCGGGGACGAGGCACTGGGAATCAATCGCCTACCACCCCATACCAGATCGCGACAAAGGGGGACAACAAAATGATGGATGGCAGGGGGATGGGGGCAAGCCCTCAAGGGGTGTGACCAAAGCAAAAATCGCAAAACATGTGGGGGAACGAGTCCCCCCACGCCCCCCAAATTACGCGGTATGATCCAAAAAGAATACAGAGAGGAATACTTCTGTAGCCTCCAAAAAAATCAATATGGGTCAAGGGAACCCCGTTCCCTTGTGGGGATTTCAAAGGGGCTATCCAAATAGGAACAGTTCCTTTGACCGCCGGTGGCATTGGTCATAGGCCTTCGAGCTGCAAGATGCCCGCTTCACCATCATGCAGGGATCGCGGCTGCCCGATTGGGACTCCGTCACCGTGCGCGAGGCCCTGCCCTTCCTGGTGCCCCTGGAAGAGGCCCGCAACGACAAGCCCGAGGTGCGGGAAATCTTCAAGGGCTTCACCATGGCACCAGTCAAGACCGGCTACTCCGCTGGCGTGCGCAACGGCCGCACGAGGGTGACGGACCTGCTGATCGATGAGGAGGCAATTGATTGAAAAGTGAAGTCCCGGACTATGAAACGGGGGCGTTTAACACCAATGTAAAGCCCACGTCGTTTTCTTTGGCGATTCGGATGGCGTCGCGAATAGCTCTGGCCGCTGTCGCAGGATTGTGTTCTCCATCGACTCCGACATGTCTGTCACATACCTGGCATTCGATACCTGGAGAATCGCGAAACGCCTTACTGAACATTTCCAAATCGCTGATCGGGAAGTCTAAACCGGTATGGCACGCCGGGCATGTCCATCGCACTGCCCGAATTTCATGAAAATCAACTATCAATTCCTGTTTCATGGCACGCTCCTTTTAGTTTTGCGTGATCACTCTACTTTAATCAGTATTTGAAATGACCCTTAAACTAAATGGAATTTCGCTGCCCGGCAAGGACCCGCGCATATCAGTTACGGAGCAGATCGAGCGGGGGCATCTTTCGGGGGAGACCAGCGGCACGGCGGGGAGCCACCGGGGAAGCGG
>JACZRV010000160.1 GCA_022574555.1 SAR324 cluster bacterium | reverse complement strand
GCCGGCAGCAACGCCCACTTCACGTCATCGACCTTGATTTCGTATTAGGGTGACCCTGCGAATGAAATCGATTCCGATGACACAAAAACGAGATGCCGGTTTCACACTCATTGAGCTCACCGTCGTTATCAGTATCATGCTCGTACTTCTCGGCGCCTTGTATGCAATCGGTACCGGAATGCTTCGTGCGGCGCGGTCACAGGACTCTTTCATTATGATTCGTCAAGAGTCCAGGATCGCCATGCAGAATATCGTGAACAATCTACGGGCGGCGCAATTTGCCAGCATACAAACCAACGGTCCACTCGGGCTCGCTCCGCTGGGACCCGGGCCAACGACCAACCTTCAATACCGCCGAATCATGGACACCAACGGCAACGCGATCGCGCTGTGGACCGAAAACGGGTTTGAATTGTATTACGATTATGGATTCAATAACTTGTTCATGGCTGAGTACCGGTAAACCGTAAAGCCGATATCGGAACTCGACGATTTCCTTGGCGGCGGCAATGCCGCAATTCCTTCCCGACCCCGCGTACCGATGCGGGGTCACATCTCCGGGGGGAGGCCCCGTGCCTCCCCAGTCTTCATTTTTCACCCTGTGTGCACACGACCAAACGGTAGGGCCGGGTTCCGTCCCAGCCGAAGAAATCCCTTGTCCAGCCGGGCAGGGGAGTGATAATCGTGGAATATACCCTCTGTCACACGATGGGGTGACAGTTTCGCAGATCAATCTTTCCAATTCCGTAAATGAAATATGTCATCATCCAGGGCGACGGCATGGGAGACGTGCCGTTGCCCGAACTCGGCGGGCGTACGCCCCTGGATGCGGCCCGCACCCCGAACATGGACCGCATCGCCGCACGCGGGCGGCTGGGGCTGATTCACACCATTCCCGAGGGGCTGCCCCCGGGCTCCGACGTGGGCAACCTGAGCCTGTTCGGCTACGACCCCCGGAAATATTACACCGGCCGCTCACCCCTGGAAGCGGCGGCCATGGGGATCGAATTGGGCCAGGACGACGTGGCCTTCCGCCTGAACCTGGTTACCCTGAGCGGCCAAGGCGCCGACGAGGTCATGGACGACTTTGCGGGGGGACACATCGATTCCGCCCCGGCGGCGGAATTGGTGCAGGCCCTCTCCCAGGAAATGGGCGGCGGCGAGTTCCGCTTCTACCCCGGACTGAGCTATCGCCACCTGATGGTCTGGCACGGCGGCACCACCGAAATGCAGACCACCCCGCCCCACGACATCAGCGGTAAGCCGGCGGGGCCCTGCCAGCCCAGCGGACCGGGAGCGGATCGGCTGCGGGAGGTGATGGCCCGCTCGCGCCAGATCTTCGCCGGCCACCCGGTCAACGCAAAACTCCGGTCGGCGGAAAAGAAGACCATCACCCTGGGCTGGCTTTGGGGCCAGGGCCGGGCGCCGCACATGCCCACGTTTCGCGAGCTTTACCGGCTGCAGGGGGCTGCCATCTCGGCGGTGGACCTGGTGCGGGGCGTGGCCACCTATGCCGGGTTCGAAATCGTTCACGTACCGGGCGCCACCGGGTTCCTCGACACCGATTACCGCGCCAAGGGGGAATACGCCCTGCGCGCGCTGGACGGCGCCGATCTGGTTTTCGTCCACATAGAGGCCCCCGACGAAGCCGGCCATATGGGCGATGCCGCCGAGAAGGTGAAGGCCATCGAGGCCATCGACGAGCAGGTGATCGGCCCCATGCTGGCGGGCTTGCCGGCGGTGGGCGCCTTCAAGATCGTGGTCACCTCCGACCACGCCACGCCCGTTCCGTTGCGCACCCATGTGGCCACACCGGTTCCCTTTGCCATCGCCACGGGCGACCAGCTTGCGGGGCAGGAATCCGATAGCCCCAAAGGCGGCGGGTCAGGGCTGCGCTTCAATGAGGCCGACGCCGCCAAGGCCGGCGCGGTGATCCGCGAAGGCCACACGCTGATCTCCCATCTGATCGCCTATCCGGAGTAGGGGCGCACGGCGGTGCGCCCTGCCCCATGAAGTCCGGCACACTGGGCGCACCGCCGTGCGCCCCTACATTTGGCCATTGGGCGCCCCTACGCCTGCACGAAGAAGCCCGGATCGGGCGGGCCGTCGGGCATGGGTCCCAGCAGTTCCCACCGCCTTTGAGCCAGGTTCCAGCGTTGCGCGGGCCGGTAATCACCCGGCTCGCCGTCCAGATGGGCCGTGTCGTTGATTTCGGCGGCGATCAACTGGCCCGCGGAGCCGATCTCCAGCCGGTTGACACAGGTATTGTCCTGGGGCGCGCCGACGCCGGCACCCTGCCACGATTGGGCCATGGAGATACCGGTCAGGGAAGCGATCAGGCCGCGGTTGACCCCGCCGTGGGCGACGATGAGGATGTTGCGGTCGCCGTTGGCCAACACGACGCCGTGCAGGTAGTCGGTCGCCCGGCGCTGCACTTCGAGCCAGCTTTCCCCGCCGTGGGGCTTGTAGGTCATGGGATCGCCAGTGACGCTGGCCTTCCATTCGGTGTGGGGCGCCCCGTGCAGCGATCCCAGGTTGATCTCGCGCAGGGCTTCGGCGAAGCGGATGGGTAGGGTGCGTTCCCCCGGCCGCGCGATCAGCACCTGGCTCATGGTCAGCACGGCGCGTTCCAGGGTGGAACAATAGACCATGTCGAAGGGTTCATCGGCGAGAGCCCGCCCCAGCAGTTGTGCCTGACGCACACCGAGTGCAGTGAGCCGGCCCCACGTGGGGTCCTGGCCCTGCACCACGTGGTGCCGGTTCTGGTAGGTCTCTCCGTGACGGACGAGGGTGATGCGGATCATTCAGTTCCTTGAGACGGTTTGGAATTCCAATAATCTATGGGAGCCACGCTGCCGCTTGATGGTGCATCCGAAGCGCTCAACGCGGCCAGAACTCGACGGGCTTTAGTGGCCGGCCAATCCGTCATGCCGCTGCAAACAGGCCGTCGAGACTGGGCATCTCTTCACCGTGTTCGAGCCTGTCAGCCAATACACGCAAGGCCAATATTTCGACCTTGGCGATGGCTTGCTCCGGCGTAGCCCCATACGCCAGGACTCCGGGAATGGCGGGAACCTCGGCGATCCACCGCCCGTCCATTTCGCGTTCGATTTCAATATTCAGCATGAAAGCCGCTCCCATTCGCCGTGATGTGTATTCTACCCCGCGATGGACCACGTACCGGTTTCACCAGATTAGTCGGTTGGAGGCCCTGGGGCAAATTCCCTGAGAGAAGATCGTGGATTCATTTGCTGGGCGACTTATCCAGGTTGCTGATTGGGCGATGGTTGGTTCGTTCATCTGAATTTTTCGTTGAATTGATGCCGATACGTGCACGGTATTATGGATATCTGCTTGATTTTTCAGCATTATTCGTCAATGATGATTTTTTGCGACGGCTGGCAAAAAGACCTGAAAAGGCAATAAATCGACCAGCCGGAGCCCATACCGAACCCGAGGTTTCATCCATGCGCAACCCGGCAGAACTCGCCACGATTCTTTCCAGCGTCAACAGCGAGTATCTCCAGGATTTATACGACGATTACGTCAAATCTCCGGCCGCGTTCGACCCCCAGTGGCGCGAATTCTTCGAGTCGATCGCCAATGGAGATGGCGCCCCCCGCCCAGGGGCGGGCGCGCCGGATAGCCCGGGACGGCTGGCGGCGGCTCTGTCCGCATCCGGTGCGGCGGCACTCTGGGGAGACCGCGGCAAGCAGTCCTCCGTCTTTCAATTGATCAATAATTACAGAGTATTCGGGCACACCCAGGCCTTGCTCGACCCCCTCGGCAAGCCCCACATGGATCGGCCGCCGGATCTTTCCCTGCAAAACTTTGGGCTGACCGAGGCGGACCTGGACGAAACATTTTCCACCGGCACGTTGGTGGCCCCGCCAACAGCGACCCTGCGGGAGATCGTGGACCAGGTTACCCGCACCTATTGCCGGCTCGTGGGCGTGGAATACATGATGATCCGCGACCAGTCCCAACGATTGTGGCTCCAGGAAACCATGGAACAATCCTGGAACCAGCCCAGCTTCGACAAGGAGACCAAAAGACACATCCTCACCAAACTGACCCATGCCGAACTGATTGAGAAGTATCTGCAGACCAAGTTCGTCGGCCAGAAGCGGTTTTCCCTGGAAGGCTCGGAGACACTGATCACCATGCTCGAAGGCCTGGTGGACGAGGCGGGGGAGTGGGGCGTGGAAGAGATCGTGCTGGGCATGCCTCACCGGGGCCGGCTGAACGCCTTGGTCAACCTGATGGACAAACCGCCCGAGTTCATCTTCGCCGAATTCGAGGACATCCAGGATGTGCAGGACAGGGAGGCCTCGGGCGACGTCAAGTACCACCTGGGCTTTTCCAGCGACCGCACGACCCGCGGCGGCAAGACGGTGCATCTTTCCTTGAGTTTCAATCCCAGCCATCTGGAGGCGGTCAATCCGGTGGTAGAAGGCAACGTGCGCGCCAAACAGGACCTGCGCGGCGATACCGGCCGCACCCAGGTCATGCCGGTATTGATGCACGGCGATGCGGCCTTTGCCGGACAGGGATTGGTGACGGAAACCTTGAACCTCTCCCAATTGCCCGGTTTCACCACCGGCGGCACCATACACATCATCGTCAACAACCAGATCGGCTTCACCACCCATCCCCGGTATTCCCGCTCGTTTCTCTACCCCAGCGACATGTCCAAAATACTGCTGGTACCGGTTCTGCACGTGAACGGCGACCATCCGGAGGCGGTGCTCCACGTGATCAAGATGGCGGTGGCCTTCCGGCAGAAATTCCACACGGATATCGTGGTGGACCTGTTCTGCTACCGGCGGCACGGGCACAACGAGATGGACGAGCCCAAGTTCACTCAGCCCCTGACTTACGGGATGATCGAAAATCACCCCTCCACCCTGGAAATCTATTCAAAGAAGCTCATCGCCGAGGGCACTTTTACTGAAGATGAGGTGCAACGGATACAAACCGACTACCGCAAGAGCCTGGATGAAGCCCTCGCGCGGATGCGCAAGGATAAAATCCGCAGCAAAACCGAAACCCTCAAGGGCACCTGGACCGGGCTGGAGCGCTATGACCCGGACCAGATTGCCATTACCGAGGTGAATCGGGAGCTGCTCCAGGAGATCACCGATTGTGTCGCCGGTTTTCCGGACGGGTTTACCCCCCACCGGCGCGTGGCCAAGCTGCTTCAAACCCGTTCCGATATGATGGCGGGCGAGACACCCATCGACTGGGGCTTCGGCGAGCTTTTGGCCTATGGCAGCCTGGTAAAAGAGGGCTACCGCGTGCGCATGACCGGCCAGGACGTGACCCGGGGCACCTTCAGCCACCGCCACGCCAATCTGGTGGACGTCAACAACGGGGAGGATTACACGGCGCTGGCCCACCTTCCCGGCGCCGAGGGGCGCTTCGCCATTCACGACAGTTCCCTGTCCGAGGCAGGGGTGCTCGGATTCGAGTTCGGCTATTCACTGGCCGATCCCCTGTGCCTGACCATCTGGGAGGCCCAGTTCGGCGACTTCGCAAATAGCGCTCAGGTGATCATCGACCAGTTTATCGCCACGTCGGAAGAAAAATGGCTGCGCATGAGCGGCCTCGTGCTGCTGCTGCCCCACGGCTACGAAGGGCAGGGTCCCGAGCATTCCAGCGCCCGCCTGGAGCGCTACCTGCAAATGTGCGCCAGCGACAACATCCAGGTGTGCTACCCCACGACCCCGGCCCAAAATTTCCACATGCTGCGGCGCCAACTCCACCGGACGTTCCGCAAACCGCTCATCGTCATGTCTCCCAAGAGCCTGCTGCGCAGCCCCCTGGCTACCTCGTCCATCGAGGACATGATCAAGGGCAATTTCCGGGAGGTGCGCTTCGAACAGGAAAAGCTGGATGCCGGCCGGGTGAAACGCATCGTCCTTTGCACAGGCAAGGTCTATTACGATATCGCCAACGAGCGCCGCAAACGGAAACGCGACGACATCGCCCTGGTTCGCATCGAACAGCTCTATCCGTTTCCGGCGGAGGAGGTGGAGCAGGTGTTCGGGACCTATACCAACGCGTCGGAAGTGGTCTGGGCCCAGGAAGAACCCAAGAACATGGGCGCCTGGACCTTTATCGCCCCTTATATCGGCGAAGTGCTCCCCGGACACTGGAGGCTGCGTTACGTGGGCCGGCCCGCCGCATCCAGCCCCGCCGTGGGCTCCCATCAAATCCACGCCGAGGAAACCCGCGCCTTCGTGGACGACGCGTTGTCCTAAGAAATTGGTTTGCTCCCAATTGGCGTGCAGGGGCCAGGACCCCTCCATGGCCGGAGACCACCAAGACAGGGCTCAATAGGAAGGATGGCCATGCTGATCGACACTGTCGTTCCCGATATGGGGGAATCCATCTCCGAGGCCACCGTATCGAGCTGGCTCAAGGCGTCCGGCGACGCGGTCGCCGATGGGGACATTCTGGTCGAACTGGAAACGGACAAGGTGATGGTCGAGGTGCCCGCCAACGGCACCGGAGTGATGGCCGAGATCCTGAAACAGGAAGGCGACACCGTGGTCAGCGGTGACGTGCTCTGTAAAATCGATACCGAGGCGCGGGCCGCCGCACCCCAGGCGGAACCCCAACCCACCGCCCCGGCTCCCCCGCAAGAGGGTGCCGCCCGGACCCGATCTCAGGACGGGGGCGAACCTTCGCTCACCCCAGCGGCGCGGCGCATGGTGGCCGAACACGGGTTGAACGCGGCGAACATCACCGGCAGCGGCCGGCACGGGCAGGTGACCAAGGAGGACATCGTCAACTTCATGGAGCTTGGCCCTTCGATGGAGCAGGGCCCCAGCGCTCCGGCTGCGCCTGTCCCTGTGGCTGTCCCTGCGACGATTCCGGCGTCAGGGGCGAAGACGCTAGTGGCGGAGCCGAGTTCGCCGGGCGAGCGGGAAACCCGGGTGCGCATGACCCGCCTGCGGCAGCGCATCGCCGAGCGGCTGGTGGAAGTACAGCAAACGGCCGCCATCCTCACCACCTTCAACGAGGTGGATATGAGCGCCGTGATGGCGCTGCGCACCAAGTACAAGGAGGCGTTCCGGGAAAAATACGGCATGGCCGTGGGGTTCATGTCCTTCTTCACCAAGGCCTGCATCGAGGCCTTGAAGGCTTTCCCCGCGGTCAATGGCGAAGTCGACGGCCAGGACATCATTTACAAGAACTATTACGACATCGGCGTGGCAGTGGGCACCGACCGGGGGCTCGTGGTGCCCATCGTGCGCGACGCAGACCGGCTGCGCTTCATCGAGATCGAACTTGAGATCGCCGATCTGGCCAAGAGGGCCCGTGAAAGCAAGCTGGGGGTGGACGATCTCACCGGCGGCACGTTTACCATCAGCAACGGCGGCATCTACGGTTCCATGCTTTCCACACCGATCCTCAATCCACCCCAAAGCGGCATCCTGGGCATGCACAACATCATCAAACGGCCCATGGTGGTGGAAGACCAGATCGTGGTGCTCCCCATGATGTACCTGGCCCTCTCCTACGATCACCGCATCATCGACGGCCGCGAGGCGGTACAGTTCCTAATCAAGGTCAAGCAAGGCATCGAGGACCCGTCCAGGATGCTGCTGGAGATATAGGTGCCACGCCACTGAACAACTTCTTGGCTTTGACCGCTTGCGCGCCCCGTTGAGAATGAGCCGGGCCTACCGGCAACAAATCGCACGACGGGCCCAGGCGGGTCATTTGAGATTTTGTCCCCAATCCGTTGCACCTATCGTTTGCAAGTCGATAATTACGGAGCCGTACCATGCTTGACGAGACACACCATGCTTGACGAGACACACCATGCTTGACGAGACACACCATGCCTGACGAGACGCCGCCTGACGAGTCATCGTACGA
>JACZRV010000159.1 GCA_022574555.1 SAR324 cluster bacterium | reverse complement strand
ACCGTGTCCCCCAACAGCGTCTCCATCTCGGCCAATGTGCAGGTTTGATCGTCGCCGTCCGAATCTAAATCGTCCGTACATCCGCTAACGCTGTCAAAATACACAACGGTGCAACCGAACAGGTCGTTGTTTTCTACGGATGCGGGTCCTCCGCCAGACGAGGAAATCCGGATGCAGATCGTCGTCCCGCCGCCCGTGTGGTGAACGATGTTATTTTGTATGCTTGGAGCGACAGAGGAACCCAGCAAATCGATTCCGATGGATGTGGCGCCCGCGCCGCCGTCGATCGTATTATTGCGAATGTTGGGAACCGAGGAGTTGATTTCGATCCCCGTGGAATCGCCGGAACTCGAATTTCCACCATAGATCGTGTTGTTGAATATGGAAATGTCTTCGGTGCAGTAAATGCCAATGGTATCGGTGTCACCGCTGCCTCCCCCGATGGCGTTATAAGCGATCACTGGAAGGGCGTCGGAGGAGACATAGATCCCCGTGGCTATTTGGCCATCGCCGCCGTCGATGATGTTTTGCGAGATCACCGGCGACGCCCCAGAAAAGATGTTGAATATTCCGAATGAGCTCGGCCCGCTGCCGCCAGAAATGGTGTTGTCCGTGATTTCCGGCGAGGAGTTGTGGTTATAAACGCCGAAGGATTGGCCCAAGGAGCTGCCGCCGGCAATGTTGTTCATCGTAATGGTGGGCGCCGAGTTGTTCAGATTGTAGATGCCATTGCTGCTGTTTTCACCGCTGCCACCGTCGATGGTATTCAGTTCGATGAGAGGCGACGAATTGTTCGTGTTGTAAATTCCGTAGCTGTTGCCGCTGCCCGAGCCGCCGGAGATGGTGTTGCCCTCAAACGTATATGTGGCCGACGTGGGCCCATTGACGTTTCTGATGCCGAAAGATTGATCTCCACTGCCTCCATTGAGAACGTTATTCTTGATCGAGAAAGCTGCGCTTTGGAGCGAAATGGCCGCCGAAAAACTCCCGCCGCCACCGGTGATGGTGAACCCTTCTATCACCAAATCCGAAAATACGCCGACATTAACCGCGTAAATCGTTCCATTGCTACCACTACTTCCCGCTGGGCTTTCATCGGTAATGGTGGTGACGTGCGTTGCCGGGTCGTTCACGGCCCAGTCGCTTGCCGAAAATCCGCCAACGAGGGAGACCCCCGCCAACAGAACGATGCCCTGGGCATCGCTGGAGTCTACGGTGTATTCCCCTGCCGCCACCCGGACTTCGCCCGTGGAAACACCGGCCGCGACGTTGGGCAGGCCGGCTATAAGGTCCGCCGCCGATTGGATCGTCGCCATGGGCGCCTCGGGCGTGCCCGGGTTGGCGTCATTTCCGCTTGTGCTCACGTGGAGCACGTTGGCCACGTCATACGTCAGGGTCAGTACCCCGAGATCGTTAAATGAAATATCGGGGACGTCGACGGTCAGCGTTTGACCCCCGCCCAAAGGCCATGCCTGGCTAATAGATGGGCTGATGGTGAGGGTGTCGTTGAGGTTCGTGGTGGTTGTCCATATCGCCGAAATCGTACCGCTGGTCGGCGTGCCCAGATCGCCTCCCACGGACAAGAACGAGGTGGCCATTTCCTCGCTGAAAGTGACTATGATCTCGCTGTTTTCCAGCATGGAGGATCCGTCCACCGGGAAAACAGAGAGCACGGTGGGAGCCGTCGTGTCCCCACCTCCCGTGCCACCTCCACTGTCGTCGCCGCCCGTGTCGCCGCCGGTGTCACCTCCACCACCCCCGCCGCTGCTGTCTCCCTCACAGGAAGCCAGGGCCAGGGCCATCAAGAGAACCAACGCCGGCACCAGCAGCCGGAGCATGAACGAACGTTTCGAATTGCGGTTTCGGCGAAAAAGCCCGGACTTGCCTACGCGTATGGATGGACGCATCATCGTTTTTCTCCCCTCGGATATGAAAGATCACGGTGAACCAAAAAACGAGCGTTTACATTAACCGGAGCAAAACGGAAAATCAATATACTTTTGATTATTTACTGATATTGCCTATTCTTTGCGAAAGATTCCTTTCGGATTGGTTTTGTCACTCGTGGGGATGCCTCTGCCGCGCGGCCGATGGCGGCCGACGCCGCGGAGACCTGCTGCGGAGCCACGGTTCAGGATGTATTGGAGAGTGGGAAGGAGAGCACCGCGAGACATCGCAGCGATGCCGCAGGGCTGAGTGATGGGGATTTGCGTTTGCGCCGCCGGGCTGCACGACCGCCGGTTCAAGGCGCAATAAATTTACCCTGAATCGACCCAGCGTCGCGCAGTGAATCCGAAGTGCTCCCGGCGGGACTCGAACCCACAACAGCGGAATCGCAATCCACCGTTATATCCAGTTTAACTACGGGAGCAGAGGGGAAGGTTCGTGGGGCCCCAAAGGCGGCCCCTAAAACCAATTACCACTAGCACGGCCGTCAGGAATTGGAAAGCTGGGTTGCTTGAGATTCGCCGGGTTTGGCTTATAATGAATGCGCTGCCTGCCGGAGTCTCGCCGGCGTTCCGGCTTGCCTTCTGGGCGGTGATATCGCCGCGTGGCGGCTCATACGCACCCCAAGTGATCGGCCCATGGCACCCAGCGGAAAGGGCCGGCACTCCCCATTTCCCGATCGAATACCGGACTCAAGGGAGAAGAGAAGATGGCGACTCCCATGAATGATAGCGCAGGGCCAAAACCCGCCCGAACCAGCGGGCGATTTCGCATTCGTAACAATCTGCTCGTGCTGGCCAGTCTGTTGCTGCTGATCGCGCTTCAGGTCGCGTTCGTGGTCAACTATTCGGGATTCCAGGACTGGCAGCGGATCGACGCCAATCTGCTCGTCTTTGTCGCCGTGAACGCGAACATCGTTCTGCTGACGGCGGTATTCTATTTGATCCTGCGCCATCTGTTCAAATTGCTTTACGAGCGCAAGATACCCCTGGCCGGGGTGAGCTTGAAGACCAAGCTGATCGTGGCCTTCGTGGCGCTCTCGCTGCCCTCGACGGCGTTCCATTTGACGGCGAGCGGATTTATCGCCCAGCTCTACGATTCGTGGACCCTTGGGGAATACCGGCACGTGCTGGAAAATGCGCGGGTGGTGCGCGGCGCGCTTGACGAAATGGAACATCAAGCCTTGGTACTGACCGCGGCGAGGATAATCGAGAAGATACCCCGCACGCGGGAGACGTTCCAAGGGGGCGACTGGCTGAACGGATACCACCCCGAACTGGACGGCGGAATCTACATCTACGACCGTAGCCAGTCGCTGGTTTCCCGCTGGGAATCAGCCCCGGAGCACGCCGGGCTTTGGAACGAACCCCCGCCGGAATACTTCTCAGCTCAGGACGGATTCTATTGGATCGAGCGCACCGGGGACAAGCAGATACGCCGGTTGTTGGTGCACCTGGCTGACCCCCTGGACGAGATGACCGTCGAGTTCATGTCGGTGACGCCGCTCAAGCTTTCACGGGCCATCATGGCCTTGGAATACAAGGAAGCCAGCCGGGCCGTCGTGGGCCGGGATCTGATCCTGCTGGTACTCACGATCCTCATCGGAATCACCCTGCTGATCATATTTGCCGCCACCTGGACTGCGTTCTACCTGGCCAAGGGTTTCGCCACCCCAGTGGAAATTCTGGCCGACGCCACCCGTAGGGTCTCCAAGGGAGAGTTGGGCTACCAGGTGTCCAACACGAGCATGGGCCCTTTGAAGAGAGACTTCGCGACACTGGTAGACTCGTTCAACCTGATGAGCAGTCAACTCAAAGAACAGCGCCTGCAATTGACCCAGACCGCCGAGGACCTGCGCAGCAGCCACCAGGAATTGGGAGAGCGGAATCGCTTCGTGGAATTGCTGTTGGAGAACATCGACTTGGGCATCATCGCCATTGACCCCACAGGTAACCTGACGACGGTAAATCGCGGGGCATTCCGTCTGTTACGATTGCAGCCCGAGCAATACCGCAATCGGCATTATCGCGACATGCTGGATCGCGAATTTTCGACCCTGCTCGATGAAATGGTAGCGCGATTGCGCGCCGGCAGCAGCCGCCCGGTGAGGCGGAATTTTACCGTGACCCACCACCAAGACCCCACACACATCGAATTGACCGTCCTGCCCCTGGAAAGCGAGGAAGGGCACACCGAGGGGTTCGTCGTGATGCTGGAGGACGTAACCGACCTGCAGCGCACCCAACGCGCCCTGGCATGGCGCGAAGTGGCACGGCGCGTGGCCCACGAGATCAAGAATCCGCTAACGCCCATCCAGCTCTCCGCGCAGCGCATCCGCCGCAAATACCTGGTCAAGCTGGGAAAAGACGCCGATATATTGGACCAATGCACACAGACGATTGTCACCGAAGTGGCCAGCCTGCAGAAAATGGTCAACGAATTTGCCCAGTTTGCACAACTGCCGGAGAGCAAGCCCACTCCTGGTGACCTGAACACCGTGATCAAGGAAGTGGCACGAATTTACCAGACCGGCCTGCCGGAAAACGTCGACCTGAAGCTCGAACTGGATGAGAACCTCCCTTCACTGCCCCTGGACCGGGAACAGCTTAGGCGGGCATTCACCAATCTCATAGACAATGCGGCCGCATCCATCGAAGGGGTGGGAACGATCACGCTGCGCACGGCCTACCAGCCGGACAACCAATTAATTCGGGCGGAGGTGATCGACGATGGAGCCGGTGTGCCCGACGAGGTTCGTTCGCGGCTTTTCGAACCGTATACTTCCACCAAGGAAGGCGGAACGGGTCTGGGCTTGACGATCGTCAATCAGATCGTGTCCGATCATAATGGATTCATCCGCTACTCCGACCGTAAACCGCTGGGGTCGATTTTTGCCATGGAGTTCCGGCTGCGCTAAATCGGCGGATCGGCAGCCACAATCGCCGCCAAATCAAGAGACACGGGTAAATTATGAAGTCCACCGTCCTGGTCGTAGACGACGAGCAATCCATCCGCACCAGCTTGAAGGACCTGCTGGAGGACGAGGGCTATCGGGTGAAGCTGGCCAAGACCGGCGAGGAGAGCCTGGCGATATTGCATAACGAATCCGAAAAGGGCATCGATGCGGTGCTGCTCGATATCTGGTTGCCGAAAATGGACGGACTCGAAGTGTTGCAGTCGGTCAAACGTACTCGCCCCAAACTTCCCGTGATCATGCTGTCGGGCCACGCTTCGATCGATACGGCGGTGCAGGCCACCAAATTCGGCGCCTACCACTTCGTGGAAAAACCTTTCTCCGCGGAAAATCTGCTCCTCAGCCTGCGCAACGCCATCCGAGAGAGCAAACTGGAACGGGAGAACGTACAGCTGCGCCGCGACGCGGGCCGCAAACAGCACGACATCATCGGTGAGAGCCAAGCCTACAAGGAACTGATTGAAACCATCGAACGCGCGGCGGGGAGCGACGCCTGGATCCTCATCAGTGGCGAAAACGGGACGGGCAAGGAATCCGTTGCACACCTGGTGCATGAAAAATCGGCGCGTTGCGATGGCCCGTTTATCGAAGTCAACAGCGCGGCCATTCCCGAGGAGCTTATCGAATCTGAGCTCTTCGGCCACGAGGCAGGTTCGTTTACCGGTGCGACGGGGAAAAAAATGGGCAAGTTCGACCAAGCCAACAACGGCACCCTGTTCCTGGACGAAATCGGGGATATGAGCCTCAAGACGCAGGCCAAGATCCTGCGGGTGCTTCAGGAGCAGCGGTTCGAGCGCGTCGGCGGCCAAAAGGCGATCGAGGTCGACGTGCGGGTGATCGCCGCGACCAACAAGCTCCTGGAGGAAGAAATCCGCAACGGCACGTTCCGGCAGGACCTCTATTACCGCCTCGCCGTCTTGCAGTTGGAAGTGCCGCCATTGAGGGAACGTCATGGGGATGTGGCCCGGCTGGTCAAGTTCTTTCTCGACTACTATCCCAAGTCATTCGGCTACAAACCGCGCAAGATTTCGCCGGAAGCGCTGAAGATTCTGGAACGATATTGGTGGCCGGGCAATATTCGCGAATTGAAGAACATTGTCGAACGCATGGTGATCATGTCTCGCAACGACGTCATCTCGAAGGCGGACATTCCGCCGTCGGTGCTGAACAACCTGGAAAGCGCATCCGTCACCGCCGCATCCGAAGGAAAGCCGGCCCTGCACCCCACCGTTATGGGCAACACCTATAAGGAGGCCAAGGAAGCCTTCGACCGGGCGTTTCTCACTGCCCAATTGGAACGCAACAACTGGAACATCTCCAAAACGGCCGAGGCGATCAGCCTGGAGCGCAGCAACCTGCACAAAAAAATCAAGCAACTCAAGATCGAAACAGGCTGATCAGAGCCGCACCCGTCCCCCCCCGGGGGGGGAATCCGTATCCTCACCCATGTCCTACTTTTTCAGCGACCACCTGCTGCAGCCAGGGGAACCGGCCACGCTGGCCGGTGAGGAAGCGCGCCATATCAAGGGTTCACGCCGGTTGAAGCCGGGCGACTCCCTCGTTCTGCAGGATCCGGGTGGGGATCGCTTTCGCGCAGTGCTGGAGCACGCCGGCGCGGGGGTGCTCCACGTGCGGGTCGGAGAGCGGGTCGCGGCGCCTCGCATGCCTTCCGTACGGCTGGTACTGCTCCAGGCTGCCGTGAAGCTGAAGGCCGCCGAATGGATCGTGCAGAAAGCCACCGAGTTGGGTGTGGCGGAGGTGCGATTTTTCCCCTCGGTGAAATCCCCGGTTGCCGTCAAGGAGTTGAAATCCGCAAAGACCCTCTCCCGATGGGAGCGGATCGCGCGGGAGGCATGCAAGCAGAGCGATCGGCAGCACCCTCCCCTGCTGGGTGTGTCCCATGACCTGGCCGCCGCGCTAAGCGATGCGGGGAGCAATACGGGGAGCAATACGGGGAGCAAAGGAAGCACCGGCGGACGGCGCTGGATGCTCCACCCGCAGGGTGATACCGCCCCAGGTGCGTTGCACTTGCGAGACCAGACAGACCCCTCGGCCTGGCTCCTGGTTGGCCCGGAAGGCGGGTTCACGGCGGAGGAGGTCACACAAGCATGCGCCCATGGGTTCACACCGGTGCGCATGGGCCAGCTGGTGCTGCGAACGGAAACAGCGGCCCTGGCCGGCTGTACCCTGATGCTGTTCGGCCATTGATACCGAACCAGGCCTTACGCCGCAGCTCGATTTTACGACTCCGCTACAGCCTCCACTCCGGCCAGCCGGCGGCGCAGGAACCAGGCCACCAGCCCCGCCATGACCACGAGGAAAGCCCCGGCGGGTAAAAGCAGCATCCACTGGCCGATGGGCAATCCACTCACGGTGATCTCGAGGGGCGATTGCGGCGTGGGTTCCTCCCTCAGCCACACCGCGTAGGCTACCCCGTCGAACACCTCCTCTGCGCGCGGTTCGAGTCCGCCTCCGGAAACCCGGAGCCCACCGCCCTTGGGGGATATGATCTTCAGCCGGTTGACCGCGCGGGGATAAAATCGCACCCAATCCAGACTTCCCAGGAGCGCCGACGCCGTGTACCGAAAGGCGATCACCCCCGGGCCAGGCGGGATCTTGCCGTGCACCAGCAGTTTGGGGCCCAGCCATTCATGTTCGGCGTCGTCCAAATCGAGCCGCATGATCTCCAGCCCATCGGCATCGGGGGCTACCGGCAATTCCAAGGGCGTTCCGGCGGTCTCCAACACGTCGGACGTGGGATTGTGGAAATGGATCACCTCGACGATCGACACCGCGCCGGCGCGTGGTTCGATCACGATCAGGGCTTCATCAAATGACAGCGCCGACGTTTCCTTGAGGGTTCCCGGCGGCTGCAGGTCGTGCACCACCTCGTTGGAACCGGGATGGAATGTGAATGGATCCGAACCCACCAGCCGGCCGTCGATCCGTGGGCCCAGCGGGTAGGCGGTGTGG
>JACZRV010000033.1 GCA_022574555.1 SAR324 cluster bacterium | reverse complement strand
GGCCTCCTGGACGCAGGCGGCGAGGGCGAGGAGGGTGAGGGCGGTGAGCGGGATGAGGAGATGTCTCGCGCCAAGCCGCAAAGGCGCATAGAGAGGGTCTTGGCGCCTTTGCGCGATTTTTTTTGGTTCCGGTTTTTCGATCCATAGTCATGATCGCCCCCTCTCGGCAAGCCTCAGGACTCAGGACTCAAGCCTATAATCCGCGTTCATCGGCGGTTCCCCTTTTTCCATGCAACGATCACCACCTCATTACCACACCCACCTGTCAAGTGCCACGGCGGCTGGCCGCATCAGGGCCAATCAACGGCCGTTCCGCAGCATCTGTTCCACTTTGGCGATGTCGCCCGGCTGGTCCACATCCTCGGATGCAGAGCCCGCCTCGAAGCAATGGACGGGATAGCCGTGCTCCAATGCCCGCAGCTGTTCCAGTTGCTCGGCTTGGGAGAGGGGGGTGGGGGGCAATGCGGCGAAGGTGTGCAGGAAGTCGCCGCGGAAAAGGTAAAGACCCATCGTGCGCCAGCCCTGGTATCCCGGCGTGCGTAAAAACGGTATCGCTGCCCGCGAGAAGTAAAGCGCCCGATTCTGGGCGTCCAGCACCACCTTTCCCTGCTGTTCATCGTCCCGGTCACTATCTTGGATGGGAAAGACCAGGGTGCCCATGACCGCATCGGGTGTGCCGGCCATGCCTTGAATCAAGCGGTCCAAATCCAAGGGATCGATCAGGGGCTCGTCCCCCTGCACGTTGAGCACCCAATCGTATATTTCCCCCCTGTCTGCGACGAGCCGGGCGGCCTCCGCGATGCGGTCGGTGCCGGTGGCATGATCGCCGGTGAGCAGCGCCTCGCCGCCGAATTTTTCCACCGCCTCCTTGATCCGCGCGTCGTCCGTGGCCACGATCACCCGGCTCACCAGCCGCGCCTGGCGCACGCGCTCGTAGACATGCTGCACCATCGGTTTTCCGGCGATCGGCGCCAGGGGTTTTCCCGGGAAGCGGGTGGATGCATACCGCGCCGGTATCACAGCCAGTACCGAAGCGGTGACCGCAATATCGCCGCCTGTCATGTGGGCTCACCGAGTACCATGCCCAAGCGGCTCAAGCCCGCGCGGGCCTCCGAATTTTGCAGCAGATCGAGAAACGCGCGCACAGCCGGCCGTTGCACACGATTGCGGGGCACGACAAAATCGTATTCCTCGTCGCGTACGGGCAGGAAGCCCAAGTCCATCGGTTCGGAGACGTTGATGATGGCCATGCCCCAATCCACCCGTCCCTGCTTCACCGCGGCGGCCACGGCATTGTGGGACTTGGCTTCGGTGTGATAACCCGGCGGCCGCTTGCCGGAGAGCAATTGGTCGATCAGCACCCTCGTGCCGCTGCCCCGGTTGCGGTTGACCATCCGGCAACCGGGGTCTTCCGTTGCCGTGGAGACAGCCTCCTGCAGCGTCTTTCCGGCGAAGCGGGGATCGTCCCGCCGGTATACGATCCCCTGCTTACGGCCATAACCCTTGACGAGTTGCAAGGTATCGTCCAGAAACGGGGCGTTGTAAACGCCGGTCTTTTCGTCCAGCAGATGTGAGCCGGCGAGATCGCACTCTTCCCTTCTGGCCGCAGCCAAGCCACCCTGGCTGCCCACGGCGATGAATTTCACGCGCCATCCTGCCTCGCTCATCAAACCGAGCAGGTAATCCAGGCCCACGCAATGGCTCCCGATGACGATCAGATGGGCCTGCTGCGCCGCCCGGCCCAGCAGGGTGACGGGGAACAGCTCACCTGCTTCCAGGATTTCCCGGTTGCGGGGAATGGTGATGAACCCGTCGGCCTTGGAAAAAGTAGTGACCGACCCCGATCCCTTGCCCATGGGATAGGCGGCGATGCCGTCCCGCCCTTCCACCAGGTTGACCAGGAGGAATTCGGTGCGCCCCTTTTCCGAGTTGATGCGCAGGGGAAGGCGCGCTTGCAACAGCCGGGCATCCTCGGCGGCCAGGCCGGCCATGGTGCGCAATACAGGCGCGACGAATTCATGGAACGTGAAGACCGCGGACGTGGGAAAGCCGGGCAGGATCGCCAGAGGTGTCGATCCGATCATGGCCAGGCAAAGGGGTTTGCCGGGTTTGAGGGCCACGCCGTGCACCAGGATGCCCGGTGCGCCCATCCGCCCCACAACGCTGTAGTTGAGATCGCCTTCTCCCTTGCTGGTGCCGCCCGATAACAGCACCAGGTCGTATTCCAACGCCTCTTTCAGTTTGAGTTCCAATCGCCCGGCGTCGTCGGGGACGATGCCCAACCGAATGGGCTCGCAGCCCAGTTCACGCACCGCGTCGGCGATCACGGTGGCATTGGAGTCGAATATCTGGCCGATTTGAATGGAGGCGCCCGGCGGGACGATTTCGTCGCCCGTGGAAAGAACGGCCACCCGCGGACGGCGGAAGACAGGCACCCTATCGCAACCGATTGCGGCCAGCACGCCCGTTTCGCGGGACGTGAGCAGGGTTCGGCGATATTGAATGGTCTCCCCGGCGCCAACGTCCGTTCCAGCGAACGTGACCGCCCCGCCCGGCACGACGGGTTTGTAGACCCATATCGAATCGCCCTGGGTCTGGGTTTGTTCCACCATGACCACGGCGTCCGCTCCCCGGGGGATCACGCCGCCGGTGGCGATGGGCGTTGCGGATCCCGGGCCCACCTCAATTTTGGGCACGATGCCGGTGTGCACTACCTCGCTATTGAGAGTGAGCTGCAGCGGCTCGGTCTCTTCCGCGCCGAAGGTATCCTTCGCCCGCACCGCGAATCCGTCTACATCGCTGCGGTCGAATCCCGGCACATCTACCGATGAGACGATATCCCGCGCCAACACCCGGCCCAGGGCTTCGGCGAGCGGCACCTCCTCCACACCCAAGGGTTTGGCCTGTACGGCCTCCCGAAAGATGCGGTGCGCCTCCTCGGCCGGAATCACATTGAGAAATTGCTCTTGTTTCACGGGAAAGACCTGGGCGGATAGAGACCAGAACCGTGGCTAAATGATGCGGGCCCAGTAATTACGGGCCCAGTAAAAACGGGCTTGCGGCTCATTAGGGGCTACCCACCGGGGCGTCGTACAGCCAGACGGGTACCGTCGCGCCCTCGGGCATCCCTTCCGAATCCTGCGGCACCACCACGAAACCATCCGCCACTGTCGTAGAAGAAAGGATGGAAGAACCACTGGTGGCGACGAGGACCGCCGTGCCCTGCTCGATCTTCACGCGGGCATAATCCACGCGGCCGATCTGGGATACGATGCGCCCTTTCAATTTGTACGACGCGCACGGGTAGGGCCATCCCTCCTCGCGCCCCGCCAGCCGTCTGATGGCCAACCCGACGAAAAAATCGTAGGCCGCCAGGCAGGAGACCGGATTCCCGGGCAGCAGAAAGACCAGCCTATCGGCCAGCCGGCCCAACCCGGTGGGCGCCGATGGCCGCATGGCCACACCGTGCGCCAGCAATTGGCCTTCTTCCCGGATCAGCGACGGAGCATGGTCTTCGATCCCTACCGATGAGCCACCCGTGGTGATCACCAGATCGCCCGCAACGGTGAGCAGGGCCTCGCGGATGGCCTCGCGGTCGTCGGACAAGTGGCGCAGTTCCGATAGCCGCCCACCGTCGCGCTCCACCAAGGCCCGTAACATAATGGAATTGGAATCGACGATCATGGCACCGGTTGCTGACTTGCCGGGTTTCACCAATTCGTTTCCGGTGATCAGCAGGGCTACCGACGGCCGCCGGAATACCCGCAATTCCGACCAGCCGATCGACGCCAAAACACCCAGATCCTGCGGCCTGATCCTCCTGCCGGGATCGAACAAGGGCGTTCCCCTGCGGATGTCCTCACCGATTCGTCCGACGTGCCGCCCTGGCGTAACCGCTTCGGTGGCGGTCATTACGCCGTCCTCCTCTCGGGTGTATTCGGCCATCAATACCGCATCGCACCCTTCAGGGATGGGTGCGCCAGTCATGATGCGCACGGCCGCGCCGGCCCCCACCTTGCCGTCGAATACCTGCCCCGGCGTGACTTCTCCCACAACCTTGAAGGTCAATGGGTTATAAACGCCGGCGCCGAAAGTCTCCTCTCCGCGCAAGGCATAGCCATCCATCGCCGATCGGTCGAACGCCGGAACATCTACCAGGGACACGACCGATTCGGATAGAATGCGGTCTGAACCTTCGACTACGGGAACGATTTCGGAATCCAGAGGCGCCGAATGACTCCTCACCAGATCCTGGAACCGGGCAACCTCCATCCGGTGGGTGAAACCCCGCATGCGAACGTCACCGAATGGAGAGGCGATCATCGAGACGAATTCCGGAAGGGGCTTGAGTGCCGTAAGGGTTTGATTAATATATACATACTGTCCGGGTTTGGGGCCGTCAAGCTCACCGGAGGTTCCTCGGGCCGCACCAAGGCCTGGATTTACCGCACGCCGCGCGTTGGCCAGGCTGAGCACCGAATTTACTTCCAGTACCTTCCCCGAGGTGCGCTATCGAAAATCATTCCCCCCGCATTGTCGTCCTCGTCGCCGCGGCGGGCAAGGGCCGCAGGGCGCAACTCGCTCAAAACAAGATCCTGGAATCGCTGGGCGGCGATCCGGTGATTGCCCACGCAATCGCCGAGTTTCAGAAACATCCCCGCGTCGGCACAATTCACGTGGTATCCGATCCCTGCGATCATGCGGAGTTAAACCGGATCTTCGCGGATCGCGCCCGCTGGAGCAAGTTGGCTCCGCTCATTGCGGGCGGAGCGGAACGACAGGATTCCGTGGCCAACGGCCTCGATACCCTGGCGGCGGATGCACCCGATTGGGTACTGGTTCACGACGGTGCCCGGCCCTTCTGCACCGCGCGCCTGATCGGCCGCGTGCTCGATACCCTTGATTCGGCTGCGGCGGTCGTGCCCGTGCTTCCCCTTCACGATACCATCCGCCGATCTCAAGGGAAACGCACCCGCGTCGCTGACCGCTCCAACCTGTACCGCTGCCAAACCCCCCAAGGGTTCCATTGGCCCCTCCTGCGTGATTCCTACCTTCGCGCAGCCCAATCCGGATTCCGTGGAACGGATGATGCACAACTCGTTGAAGAGTCGGGCGGCACTGTCCGTCTGATCGATGGAGAACCGAGAAACATCAAGCTGACAACCCAAATGGATTTTCGGCTCGGCGAGTGGATTCTGGCCAATCCCGATTGGGGTTGCTGACCGGCCTGTACCCTTCCCCGATGCCATCCATTCGATTTCGTGCCACACTGACTTGCGGCGCAAGGCCGTCATGCGGGTAATTGCTGCAAGTCACAGAGGACCCTTGAACCCATATCGAATGAAGTCCAAAGCGGTTCGGCACCTGGCGGCATATCTTGCTCTGTTTTGTCTGACGATCGCCGCCACGGTGGATTCGGCCCGAGCTCAGGAGGCTTCCCCCGCAACGTCAGAGTCAGCGGAAGAAGGGCTGATCGAGATGAATTTCCGCAATGTGGAGATCGGCAATTTTCTTTCGATCATGTCGCGGGCATTCGATGTGCCCTTCGTTTGGGACGCCGGTGCGGTGAAGGGGCAAATCAACCTCGAATCGTTCCGCAAATACTCGCCGGAAGACGCCTACAAGCTATTCGAAACCGTGCTGGCGATGCACGGATACACGATGATTGAGGCCGAGGGCAGCCCCGTCGTGCGAGTCGTGCCCATGAAGGATGCGGCCCGCCAACCGACACCGATCAATCCCGATCCGGATGCGGCCCGGGGCGGAAATGTCTTCGTAACCCGCATCTTTGTTCTCAAGTACGCAGACCCGGCCGCGTTGCTGGCGGCGCTGGCCCCGTTGATGTCCAAGACCGCGGCGGTGGCGGCCTATGCCCCCGCTAATGCCCTGATTCTCTCCGATATCGAGGAAAATCTGCGCCGGGTGCAGAAAATCATCGAATTCATGGATGTCGAGCCTGGCGAAGCCGACCTGGTGGTCATTCCATTGAAATACGCCTCGGCCAAAAAACTCGCGCCGCTTCTTACGTCGCTGGCCAAGGAAGTCAGGTCGGCCAAGCCCGCACGTGGCAAGCAGGCACCTGCGGGCGCACGGAAATCGATCATCGTCGCCGAAGAACGCACCAATTCCTTGGTGATTTCCGCCGATCCGGGAGACATCACCCAATTTCGAAAGCTGATCGAGGCCCTGGATATCCCGGGAGCGGTGGCGTACAGCGGGTTCAAGATCTACCGGCTGCAATACGCCCAGGCGGCGGATCTCGCCAAAATATTGGGGGAAGTAAAACGGAGTGCCCCCACCCCTCCGGCCAGAGCCGGAAAAAAAAATGCTGCGGCCACCTTGGCAGCTAATGTCGTCATCACGGCAGACCGGCCCACCAACTCGCTCATCGTCTTCGCCCCACCGGAGATGATCGAGACATTCGACTTGCTGGTGAAAGAACTCGATGTACCCGGTCGCGCGGTACCCGCCGATTTCAAGATCTACCGCTTGCAGTATGCTGAGGCGACCAACCTGGCCAAGATATTAAGCGACGTGAACCGGGCCACGAGCGCACCCGCGGCTCGCGCGCAAAAGAAAGCCCAGCCGGCCCCTGGTCAACGACAGGCCGTCGTGATAACTGCCGACCGCGCCACCAATTCCCTCATCGTCTTCGCCCCCGCGGAAGTGATCGAGACCTTCGACCAGATTGTCGCCGAATTGGACGTTCCGGGTCGCGCGGAACCCGCCGATTTCAAGATCTACCAACTCCGTTACGCCTCCGCGGCGGAGATGGCGAAAATATTCCAACAGGTCCGTCAGGGCACGGCCGTAAAGGGCGTTTCCAAGGCCAAGGAGGCCGCCACGACGCGGCCGGTCGAAATCGTCGTGATCGCGGACCGGCCCACCAACTCCGTGATCGTGTTCGCCCCCTCGGAGGTCATGAACACCTTCGACCGGCTGGTCGAGGTTTTGGACGTGGCCGGACGCGTAGAAGGGGTGGATTTCAAAGTCTACAAATTGAAGTATTCCTCCGCCGAGGAACTGGCCGGCATCCTCAAGGAAATCAAAACGGCGCCGGGCGACGGCAAACGGGATCCCAAATCGCGCGCTGCTGTCGGCGAGCAAAAGATTCTGCTGATTACCGCGGATAAATCGACCAATTCACTGATCGTATTCGCGCCGCCGGAAATGATCGAAATTTTCGACCAAATCGTTGCGGCACTCGATATTCCGGGACGGGCCGAGGAGGCATTTTTCAAATTCTACAAGCTCCAATATGCATCGGCCAAAGAGCTGGCGACCATCTTACAGGACGTGAAAATCGTGGCGGATCGCACGCCGGGTGCCGGGGCGAAGGGTGGGAAACCCACCGCCGGCAAGACCGTCACGCTGGTCACCGCCGATGAGCCCACCAATACGCTGATCGTGTTCGGCTCTCCGCAGTTGATCGAAACCATGGACAGCCTGGTCGCCGCCCTGGATATCCCCGAACGGATCCAGCCGAGCACGTTTAAGATCTACCGGCTCGAGCACGCTTCGGCAGAGGACCTGGCCGCGGTGCTGCTAGACGTCAAGAAAGGCGCCGAGGAAACCGGCACGCAACCGCAAACTCGAACCTCCACAACGAAGGGTACGACCCCGGCCGGGCTGACCATATCCGCCGACAAGGCCACGAACACGGTGATCGTGTTTGGCCCCCCGGAAATTATCGCCACCATGGACGAAATCGTCGCCGCGCTCGACGTGC
Organism: SAR324 cluster bacterium; assembly: GCA_022574555.1. Classification (GTDB taxonomy): domain Bacteria; phylum SAR324; class SAR324; order SAR324; family JACQKK01; genus JACZRV01. The sequence continues at coordinate 24,289 of JACZRV010000033.1, read as the reverse complement.
GGCGGAAGCAGGTCTTCGTCGAAATGTTGATCATGGAGGTCACCCTTGAGAAAAGCCTCACCCTGGGGATCAATTGGCAGGCCAACACGAAGGTCGGCGATGCCGTGATTGGCGGCGGGTTTCCCAATGCGACGCCACAGGATCTGGAAGGATCGCTGGCGGGTGGCCAGGGCGCCGTGCTGGGAATCGTCGGCGATCAGATCCAATTTCAGGGACAGTCATTCGTGTCGTTCAGCGCCTTCATCCAGGCGACCCGCCAGGATCAGGACCTCAACATTCTGGCCAACCCGCAAATATTGACCCTGGATAACGAGGAGGCCGAGATAAACGTCACCCAGGTGATCCCTGTATCGTCCAAGGTCGTGCGAGACGTCAATAATCTAACAACCACCGAGTTCGAATTCAAGGACGTGGGGATCATCCTCAAAATTACGCCCCAGATCACCGGCACGGACAAGGTATTGCTGACCATCGACCAGGAATCGAGCAGCGTGGCCGCACGCCAAGTAGTCACAGGCGGGGACCAGACGGCGATTACCACCCTCAAGCGCACGATCAAGACCAAGGTATTGATCGACAACGGGGCCACGATAGCCATCGGTGGCTTGATTCAGGACCAAGAGATTTTGACGGTGACCAAGGTGCCGTGCTTGGGCGATATTCCGGTGTTGGGGTGGTTCTTCAAGTCGCGTAGCGAGGAGGTGCGTAAGACCAACCTGATCGTATTTCTGCGGCCCCACATCATCAATACCCGCGAGGACCTGATCAATGTGACCCGGGGAGCGCAATACCGCTACGAGGGAGCCAAGGAAGTGAGGACCGACACCGAGCAGATGTTGCGCGAAGACTTTGAACTCGCGCCCGAACGGAAGTATACTCCCCCCGAGGAAGATCTGCCGGCCGACGAAGAATCCCAATCCGCAGAAGAACCGGAGTTCGCGGAGTAGGCCGCACCCCGCGTCCATGGAAGACCCTATGAAACCATCCGGGACCACCCCATACCCAGAGAACGATAACGGCCTGCTTCACGTCAAGCTGCCCACGTTTGACGGCCCCCTCGATCTGCTGCTCCATTTGGTGCGCAAGCACGAGATGGATATCAACGACCTGCAGCTCGCCGAGATCACCGAGCCGTACCTGGCCTGCCTGGATCAGATGGAGTCGCTGAACCTGGATTCGGCCGGGGAGTTTCTCTCGATCGCCGCCACTCTCGTCTGGATCAAATCGAAAAACCTGCTGCCCCCGCACCTGGCCGACGATGATGCTGAGCCCGTGGATGACGAGGCAAAGTTGATGGAACAGCTTCGCGAATACCAGCACATCAAGGATACCGCGTCACAGCTCGCCGGCTTGGACATACTGGGCCGCGACCGCTTCGCCCGGCAGGCCGGGCGCATGGTGGGGGAGGACGACACCGCAGAGAGCGATGCGGGTGCCGAGATCGAAGGCGTTTCTCTCTACCAGCTCATCGAGGCGTTTCGGGGGGTTTTGGAACGGGCGAAGCCGGACCCGGTACTGGAAATCGTCCCCGAAGTGGAACGGATTGAAGACTGCATCGAGGGGTTGCTCAATCACTTCAAAGACAACCGCACCGTCGCCTTCCGCGACCTGTTCGACAGCCATGCCGGGCGCCGTGAACTGGTGCTGATTTTCATCGCGATCCTCGAATTGGTGCGGCTTAGGGCGATCCGGGTCACGCAGACCGTCCCGGGTGGAGAGATCGTTTGCGGCGCGACCGAGCACTTTGCCGGTTCATCCACAGTCTGGAAAGAGACCGTCATGGCGGCACTGACCAGTACGCCAGACCTGAGTCCGGTGGCGGAAGGGCCATCCTCTTGAGATCCAGTCCGGTCGGCTTGACACTACCAGCTGCCGGCGACGGACGAATCGGACAACGATCAAGATGAGCGAGCGCCGTTTCCGGGATATCCTGCTCGACCCCCAGTTCATCACCCTCGCCGTCGTGCTGCTGGCCATGGCCGGCATCATCTATCTTGCCGGACCCCAGCTCGCTCCGTTCGGCATCGCCTTGATTTTGGCCTTTCACCTCGATGAGGTCGTCAACCGCCTCGTGGGCCGGGGATTTTCACGCAGGTGGGCGGTCGCCTCTGTTTTCGTGGGCTTCCTGATCGTCTACACCGTGGCCCTGTTGGGGCCTTTGCAAGTGGCGATTCAACGTACGATTCAGTTGGCGAGCCAATTGCCGAGACAGGCAGACAAAATCGCGGAAATGCTGCAAGACCTGCCCGACCTCACCTTCGGTCTGCTGCCCCCCGATCAGAAGTCGAAATTGCTCAATTTTGTGATCGAGCAGTTGCAGGAGGGCCTGAACGTCATCCTGCCCCAAACGATCACCTGGATTCCCCGCTTTACCGGATGGCTCGTCTATCTGTTCCTCATACCCCTGATCGTCTTTTTCTTCCTCAAGGACAAGGAGGCTTTGATGAGCGGCATTGCACGCTGCCTGCCCAAAAACCGGCAGCTGGTGGAGCCGATTTGGCGGGAGATGGTGGAAAAGATGGGGAACTACGTTCGAGGCAAGATTTGGGAGATCCTCGTCGTGGGCCTGGTGACTTGGCTGGCTCTGGCCCTGCTGGGCTTTCGATATCCCCTGGTGATGGGAGCCATATCGGGGATATCGGTACTCATTCCCTATGTGGGCGCCATCGGCGTGGCGATACCCGTCTTCATCCTGGGCTATTTGCAATGGGGGTTCGGATGGGATTTGGGCTGGGTGATGATCGCCTATACGGTGATCCAACTCGTGGACGGAAACATCGTCGTTCCCTACATCTTTTCCGAAGCCGTCAAACTGCACCCGGTGACCATTCTCCTTGCAGTCTTCTTTTTCGGCGGGCTGTGGGGCCTTTGGGGCGTCTTCTTTGCCATTCCCTTGGCGACCCTGGTTAAAAGCCTGATCACGACGATACTCGATTACCGCGAAAAAAAGGCGGCCTGATCCCTCCGGATATGCTGGAGTCTGGGCACGGATACCCAACGCCGAACCGGTGATGGGTCCCCTTTCGGCCCGATCGGGCACCGTTGGCGTGACCTGTGATCGCCCAAACGATGACCCTTGAGACGCGGCGGAGCAGGGGATATACATGCCGGTCGCGGGGGTCGAAAGATCAGCGGTGGTCATAATTGAATCGGTGACGGATGACGATCTCAGCGTTGCATGAATTTAATGGCCCTGGGGTGGGGGCTTTGAAGTCAAAGTACCCGTGTGGAATACACATTCCGGTCAATGGCGCATTCGCCCACCGCCTGGGTCCACCCTGGCCACCTTGATCTTTTACAGGATCGCGTTTGCCGTAATATCCGTGATATGTTGGATGATATGGGATACGGGGCCTTTGGGACCCTGAAGAGCGGCGGTTCGTTCTGTTACACCGCCGGAATCAACAGCGCGGCCGTGGCGGGAGGAACCACCTGCCTGATACCTTGGATCGGCGCGTCGAATCTGATCGTTTTGCAATTTTCCAGTCAAATGTTTTCCAGTCAAATTAATGTGCCAATGATCCTTTCCCATTTCGCCCTGTTGGAATCCCCGGTGAGTCCGGTCAGCTTCGTCAAAGTCGGGGGAGGCGTTCTGATGGTTATCGGGGCAGTGATGATGAACCGCGGATGAACCGATGATACCGACTGCATGGAATGGCAAATCCGGCCGCCTTCGCCGAGGCGGACAGCAGAAAGGGGCTCACGCCGTCGACCGTGCACGTCGTGGCCGTATCGTCGCATATGCCGCGGCCGGCATGATCGGCCTGGCCATGATGCCCCTGATCGACGTTGCCCAGAGCCAGAACCGGATCCCGCCCCGGGCGGTGCACGTCATCACTGTGGATCAGGCGATCACCCATGCCACCCAGTCGTATATCACCAAGGCCATCGAGAGGGCCGCCGCCAACGACGCCGAATGCCTGATCATACAGCTCGATACGCCCGGGGGCCTGCTGGAAGCGACGCGGGACATCGTCCAGGCCCTGCTCAACACCCACGTCCCAGTGGTGGTCTATATCTCTCCGTCCGGGGCGCGGGGCGCATCGGCAGGCACGATGATCACCATGGCCGCCCACATCGCGGCGATGGCGCCCGCCACCCACTTGGGGGCGGCCCATCCCGTCTCCTTGTTCGGCATGGGCGGAGACAATGAAGTCATGGCCGACAAAGTTGTCAACGACACTTCGGCATTTATCCAGGGCATCGCCGAATTGCGGGGACGCAACGCGGAATGGGCCATCTCGGCCGTGCGGGAATCCAAATCGATCACTGCAGACCGAGCCCTGGAATTGAACGTCATCGATCTCATCAGCCCCAACCTGACCCAACTCGTGAAAGATATTGATGGCCGCGAAGTGCGCATCGACGAAAACAGATCGGTGCGGCTGGAAACAGCCGGGCGGCCGCTGATCCACCAGGATATGAATTTCCGCCAAAGCTTCATGTCCATGTTGAGCAATCCCAACCTGGTCTATTTTCTGCTCATCCTGGGCCTGGTGGGTCTCTACATTGAAATGTCCAATCCGGGGCTGATCCTGCCGGGCGTGCTGGGCGGGATTTCCCTCATCGTGGCCCTGATCGCCATGCAGACCCTGCCCATCAGCTACGGCGCGTTCGGCTTGGTCATCCTGGGTATCGCCCTGCTGGTGGCCGAATCGTTCATTCCCAGTTTCGGCTTGCTGGGGTTCGGAGGCATCGCCAGCCTGCTGATCGGCTCGCTGTTTCTGCTGGATGAGTCGGTAACGGATCTGAGGGTATCGCCGCCCTTGATCTTTGGAGCGGTCGCAACAATCGGCGGGATCGCGCTGATCATCGGCAGATTGCTGATCAGAAGCTTTCGCATGGACCCCAAGTCGTTTCAGTCCAACATCGTGGGCCACGTGGCCGAGGTGCGCGTGGCCATTTCGCCCGAGCAGCCGGGCAAGGTTTTCCTCAATGGCGAGCTGTGGATCGCCAAATCCGCACACGATCTGCCGTCAGGCCGGAGGGTGCTGATCGAGAGTGCCGAAGGTCTGGAATTAAATGTGGTTCCCGTGCCCGAGGCTTCGGTCGCCGAGGCGGCGGTTCCCGAGGCCTGATCCTAAGATACGAGCGAGAAGGAGGTGACGCATGTTCGATAATTTGACCGCCATCATAGTCGTGCTTGTGATCGCCCTCGGTGTGCTCGTCGCGGCGATCCGCATCCTGCCCGAATACGAACGAGGGGTGATCTTCCGCCTAGGGCGCGTCATCGGGGTCAAGGGACCCGGGCTGATCTTCCTGATCCCCCTGGTGGATAAGATGCGCCGGGTCAGCCTGCGCACGGTGGTGCTGGATATCCCGCCTCAGGACATCATCACCAAGGACAACGTCTCGGTGAAGGTCAACGCGGTCAACTATTTCCGCGTCGTGGACCCCATCAAGGCCATCATCGAGGTGGAAGATTTCCTCTACGCCACCGGACAGCTCGCCCAGACCACCTTGCGCTCGGTGCTGGGGCAGGTAGAGCTCGACGATGTGCTCGCCTCCCGCGAACATATCAACCAGCGACTCCAGGAGATCCTGGACGCTCAGACCGGCCCGTGGGGCATCAAGGTTTCCAACGTGGAACTGAAGGACGTGGACCTCCCCAAGGAGATGCAGCGCGTGCTGGCCCGCCAGGCCGAGGCGGAACGGGACCGCCGGGCCAAGGTCATCATGGCCAAAGCCGAGGAGGAGGCTGCCCAGTATCTGCTCAACGCCGCGAAAATCATCAGCCAGGATCCCGTCGCCATCCAGGTGCGCTTCATGCAAACCCTCACCGAAATCACCGGCCCCAATAACACCACCACCATCGTCCCGATTCCCATCGATCTCATTTCCGACCTGATGGGAATGCGAAAACGAAACCGGCAAGTTTCCGACGTCGAAGTGTCCCAGCAGGAAAAATCAACCAAAGCGCCCGAAGATTCGTCCGACGGCTGATACGGTGTTTCCACACTGCTGACAATAGATAAGGAGAGGTGGCCGAGAGGTCGAAGGCGGCAGACTCGAAATCTGTTGGGCGGGCAACCGTCCCCTGGGTTCGAATCCCAGCCTCTCCGTTATAATTCAGTAATTTACGAGATAACGATCAGTCGTCGAACCGGGACGAATTCTCATCTAGCAATCACATAGCAATCACCCTGGATTTTTCTAATTGCGAAAATTCGTGCGTTGATGCGCCTACGGTCTACGCAGCGACGGTTACAGAGATTCGACCCCCTTCCACCGGGCGGCGGGCGGCATTGAGGCGGATTTCGGGATATGGCAGATAATCTGATCAGCAAAATGGAAGCGGCCCAGCGTCATCTTGATATGGCGATCTATCTTACGTTTCTAGATAAGGACCCATTGCCGATCCACACTATTGCAATGGCAGCCTTGGGAGTATTGCAGGATTTGGCCGATAAGAAGGGCGTTTTAAGTCAATTGGAAGATATGATCCGCCCAGAAAAATTGGAGTGCTTTCGGTCTAAAGTTCGGCAAAAATCCAATTTTTTGAAGCACGCGGATCGAGACCCAAACTCCTTTATCGAGCCATTAACCGGGTTTTCCAATGACGCTGTGATACTGAATTGCATAGAATATTTTGATGTGCTCGGCGGAGAGTTGACGCCTTATATGACGCAGTACCGTTGGTGGTTTTGTGCTATGTATCCTCATTTAATGCTAGAAGGCAGGCTGAGAACGTTTATGGAAACGCTAAAATTCGACCAGCCGGGTGACAGAAGCGCAGTTGGCGAAGTCGCTTTGGAATCGTCCAGAAGGGACGGGGGAAGTTTGTAGTAGAACCAAAAAAACCCTGCCGCACCGAAGCGCGACAGGGCCGGACGAGTGGGTCAGTACAAACCCGCTTTTTCGACTGTGAGGGAGTGGAGGGTCAAGGCCACGTACTTTTCGGCGGCCCGCCAGAGACGGGGTACGTCGGTTTCCAGAACGCGGCAATTCACGATTCACCCCCTTCCGCTGCCATTGGGAAAGGGATAATAGACGCGCTCCCCCGCCGGCGCTTCGGTTTGGGCAGGCCCCGGCGATCGTGACCTATCTCAATTAAACAGCCGACAAGGCGGCGCGTCACTTCATCGTACCCCAATCGACTAAGCAACGTGTCCACAGCCGCTTTGCCCAGGATGTGCTCGACTGAGTGGATGACTATGAGAACTATATATTGCTCCCATTAGTATCAACTGAACCTACATTTTCCAGATGGAGTAGCCCGATACCGTCTGAAAAACTCTGAAAAACCCCAGGCAATTTGCTCCCATGGAATTGGACGGGAAATGGGGCTGCGCCGACGGCATCCGCTGCGACGAGGACGGCAATATCTGGGCCAGTGCCGGCTGGGTGGGCGAAGGTTTCGACGGCGTGCATATCTTCGCGCCGAACGGTGATCGAATCGGCCGGATCAAGATGCCCGAAATCATTTCCGGCCTGTGCTTCGCCGGCACCAAGCGCTACTATCTGATGATTACCGGCAGCCAATCCCTCTACGTGGTCTTCGTGAAAACGGCGGGAGCGCACAATACCTGATTCGGCGCGACAGCTACGCGGAAATTTAGAGATCGTCTCTTCAAGCTCGCGTCGCGGTCGTCCCGCCGGACGGCCGCAGCGCGAATTTTTGTCCCACCTCGGTCTGGCTATTGGAAAGGCCCTCGGGTACCGGGCTAGTTGCAGCTAACGTGACGGGATCACTCCGCTGCCGAATCTTGGAGATTTACACGTATCTCCTCCATCTGGAGCCAACTTAAGATCTAAATTATAAGGTAGTAGTATGATTGGGATCAGGACAAATTTAGGCCCAATTATCGGACTAAGGATCCAACGAAGAGGCCGCCAGAATTCACGTCTATGTGTTGGTGAACACGATCTGGTCTGGATCCAAAGAAGTTACCACAATTCTTTCAAATTGGCAGCGTCGGTCCATCCCTCAAAACGATACCAATTCAAATTACGGTGAATAATCGTGATGCGATCTTCCGTTTTCATGATGAAGGAAATCTTCCACATACTGCCAACTTTTTCGACAACTTCGATGTAGGGTGCTACCACATCCGTCACTTGGCCATCTTCGATGTATATGCACTTCCCGGTTTCGAAGAGCTGATTTCGCACTTCCTCGAATGTCCTTCCTTTCAGATTCAGTATCTCCGATTTGGCTTCCTGATAATACTCCACGCTTGTGCACAACCAGCAACCGTGCTTGAAGTACATCGGTGTCGCAGCATAACCGACGGCGCTGATCACCGTGAACGACAGCGCCACCAGGGTCCATATGGTCAAATAGTGCCTGAGTTTCACTTCCAATTCGCTCCCTTAACGGCAACAGTTTCCAGGAATGCGGCAATGTTGATGATCTGTCCTCCGGTGAGGTACTCGCCCCAGGGCGGCATTCCTTTTTTCACTCTGCCCGCCGTGACGATCGCGATGAATTCGCCGAAACCGCGCCAGAATTTAGTCAGGTTGCCCGCATACGCTCCGAATCTCGAGACTCCATCGGCCTTTACACCGTGGCAAGAGACACAAAACTTGAAGTACAGCTTTGCTCCCGCCTTGATCGCTTCAGGGTCTCCCGAAAATGGATTTGCAGACTCGATTTTTACCGTGGAAGTATCTTGGGCAACCGCCCGATGATGCGGAACCGACAATAAGCCGGCCACCATAACCAAGAATATAATCGTAACGAGGTACTTTGTACGCCTCACCGGCGTAGGCATCGATGTTTGCAGTCTTGTCAATTCGCAATCCTGGTTTCGAGTTAGACGCCGGGTCTGGCATTGACCGGCATAGGCACCCGGGACAGGGGATTCCCCTGCTAATAGAGGAATCCCCCGAGTCTCGTGCGATATCAGCCTACAGTAGCGATATCAGCCTACGGTAGAGAGTAAACAACGATGGACGTACCCGGGTTACCGTAATTCACCAATTTGTCCCCGAACAACGCGTTGATCGCGCCTCCGACATAGGTTCCGTCGCCTACGACCGCCGCGATGTACTGCTTGCCGCCGGAGGAATAGGAAATGATGCCGCCGTGATGGCTCGTGCCATTGTTGAATCTCCACAATTGCCTGCCGGTTTTGGCATCCAGGGCTTCAAGCCAGCCTTCGGTCGTTCCGTTGAACACGAGGCCGCCGCCGGTGGAAAGCAACGCGGAGTGGGGGATGATGTCATAGCGGTGTTCCCAATGGATCTTACCGCTCACCGGTTCGCGGGCGGTCAGACGGCCATGGGCCCGGTCGTTATCCGGATGGGTGCCTTCCCAGGTGGCCGCCATGAAGGCCTGAGCGAACGGCTCCAAGGTGCGGGTTTCCGCACCGGCGGAAGCTGGGGCGCCATCTTTGGGGGAGACGGTCAGCCACATGCACCACTCTTGCACGACCCGGTAGTGCAGTCCGGTGTCCGGGTTGTAGGCGCCGGCATTCCAACTGTGTCCACCGTCGATCGCCGGGCAGACCTTGGTCTTCACGCCGGGCTTGGGCCACAGCATGTTTTCCCATTTGCCGGTGGCCATATTATAACCGCTGGTCCAATTTTGGGTTTTTTGGGCCGCGTAAATGGTGACCACCTTACCGGATTTGCGTTCATGGATGTGGTTGAATCCGTTCTTGCCCGGATGCAACACCAGTTTCTGGCCACCGTCCTCGAAGAGGACATATTCGCCGGGAGAGGCATCGTAATCGTACGGATCGCTGGGGGCTTCCATGAAGAACCAGTTCAGCTTGCCGGTATCCAGATCCAGGGCAACGGTGGCCGAGGTGTACCTGTTCTCGCCAGGCCGCCAGGCGTCAGCGTTAACGTCCATGCACTGGTCGCCGCAATAATCATAGTCCGGGTTGGGGTTCCCGGTACCGATGATGATCTGGTTGTTGGCGTAATCGACGGATCCGGGTTGCCATGAACCGCCACCGCCATACTTCCAGGAATCACCGCCCCAAGTCGCCAGGGCTGAGGGGTCATTCCGGCCGGTGGTGTAGAACGTCCACTTGATGCTGCCGTCCTTGGGGTTCAAGCCCCAGATTTTTCCTTCGATGGGATACTCACCGCCGTTCTGCCCAATTACGAGCAGATCGGATCTGACGAACGCGGCGGCACCGCTGAAACCCACGGTTTCTTTGGCGGAATCGACGAGTTGATTGCTCCACAACACGTCACCCGATTTCATCGAGAGGGCCTGCACCCGGCCATCCGCCAGTCCCATGTAGATTCTGTCGTCGCCGGCCGCACCGCCTCGGGTGTGGGCGAAGAACGAACGGGCTACGACCGCTTCATCCATATCCGGAACATACGCCCAAATCCGCTCCCCCGTGGCGCCGTTTATTTTCCACACCGTGGAGGGATTCGTGAACGCATACAGCGCTCCGTCAATAGCCAAAGGGGTACTCTCCATCCCTCTCTTGCTGTGGCCGGGATTGAAAATCCACGCGACCCTCAGGTTACTTATGTTGTCAGTGTTGATTTGATCCAGCGGGCTGTGCCGCCAACTATTGGCGTCCCGGTGATAGGTGCACCAGTCTCCGTCGGGACAGTTTTCAAAATCTTCCGCGACAGCCATTGGAGCCCCTAGAGTTAGTGCGAAGGCCAACAGCATGACCAAATGCACGACCACAAAACTCCATACCGAATTGCATGGTTTTGATTTTCTCATCATCAAGATTCTCCTTACGGGGACGATTTAGATGCTTGCATCGCTCCTGTTACGTATTTGTGAAGCCAGAGACCCTATATGGTAAGTTCTCAACAATCTCCTTGGGACAAATACGGTCCAGGTGTTCCCAATACGCAATCTGAATTGGTGAGTCAAGAAAGATATTTCGACACCGTGGTTCACTTACCCCACATTTCCTAGAGAGGCAACGATTCTGCTGGCTCGAATTCACAATATCATATATAATAACAGAAGTTTAGGAGGAAGAGGCGTAAAGCTGATTGGAGATCCCAATGGGTGTAAGGACGCAAGGAATCGTTGCGGGTCGAATTCTAGCGTTCGGTGAAAGTCGAATTCCACGGAGCCGATGTCACGTCCGATGCGGGGTTGCTCACCTTGAGAGAGTTGGATGAGGCGCTGGGCTTGACCGCCATGGCGGCCGGCATTCTTCAACCTGAGTAATTGTCTGCAGTAATTGTCTGCAGTAATTGTCTACGGCGATTCGCATGGCCCAGGTCGTCCAGCCCTTGGTAATTGCGCACTTTGCAAACCAAGTTGATAAAGATCGAAGCGAAAGTGGTGCGGCATGCCCGTTAAACCTACTTCCAAATGCCGATGTGCCGATCACATGGATTTTTCGCAGCCACCCTGATGCGGATTCAGCGATTATTTCATCCGGTAACGGTGTGACGCCACTGCCAGTGAGTGATATCAAAGACCGATTCGAGATCGAGAGGGACGGTCATGGACGATCCGGAGAAAAGTGGACGAATCTGGATTAAATTGAAGTTTTCCAGATCGTGGAATCCTCCGATGATTTCATGGTATGCAGTGCTATAAAGCTATAAAATTGACGCGTCCAGTCGAACCACGGCGCTCCTGGTCCGGGGCAAGAAATTCGCAACTCATTTCGTCACAGCGAGCCACTTCAGATCACCGACAATGCCCCCTGCCGATGTAATCCTGTTGGGCCGTCGTCTCATACGCCGCAAGGCTTTGATGCAATGGTCCCGGAACGCTTTTCACGTGGTTGTGGTCGCCGCCGGATTGGCATTGATCGTTTCCGCCTTCATGAATTTTTGGATGCCCAGTACGCCACTGCTGGGCCTGGGAATGGCTTGGAGCGTGGTCACCGCAGCGGTCTTGGCTGGTTTGTGGATACGCACGAAACCCATTCCTTCGAATCTTCTGGTTGCCGCGGATCGCCAAATTGGTGGCCAGCAGCTACTGACCACCGCATATGAGTTGGCAACGGATCACCCCAATCACCCCTTTCTTCCGTTGATGTATCGACGGTGCGAGCCGCTGATCCAGCGGGTCAATGAGGGGGCGTTGGTGCCCTTGAAGGTGAAGTGGAGCGATATAACCGCGGTGGCATTTGTATGTGCGGCAATTGGAATATTTCTATTTCCCGGTTCATTGCTTGTGATGTCCAAGATTCCCAATCTACTGGCCGATGCCCTGGTGATCGAGGAAGGCCGCAGCCTGGAGAAATTGTCCGTCCACTTGAAAAGCATCGCGCAAAATGAAGGCTACGACGCACTGAATTATCTGGCCGATGCGATCCGCGAGCAATCCCGAGCTTTCCAAAGCGGTCAATTATCTAGGGATGAGGCTGCACAGCAGTTGGAGCTATTGGCCGCGCTGGCTCATCAACTGCAACAAATGAGCGACCGTACTTTTATGACCGGCGCGGATAGCAGCAATGGCTCCAACCCCTCTGCAGAATCTCAGTATTTCGCCAACGATGCACGAAGGCTCATGCGGCGGGGGATGGGAGCAGAGCCCATAAAGACAGCAGATAAGCCGCCCGAAACGGAAGGTACGGCCGAGGAACCCCTTTCGGAAGACGCCACGACAGCTCCCCCGGATTCTGATGGCCAAGCACGGGGTATAGAAGATCAGATCCTACCCCAAGCAGAATCGCGCACGGAACAGGAATTGTTGAAAAGTGCCGAGCTCAATTTGCAAGAGGCCACCGAGACCTTCCGAGAAAAAACGACCGCCCAGAATGAGAATCTTCAATCCGATCCCGATAAATTCATACCTGGCGTCTTGGATGACCTGAAATCTAAAGGTGCAGGTGGATATCAGCAAGAACCGGTCTGGGCTTCGGCACAGGACATGGGCTGGGAAATCCCCCCCCAGGCCCGTCCATCGGACACAAGCTCGATCGATGGGGAAACCAAGGTGCGCACCAAAAGCAGAACGCCCGATCTCTCGGCATTCGAGGATCGTCGGCTGCACGGACTGGATGCGGAGGGCGAGGTGCAAGTGCGCTGGGTGCGAAAAAGACCGGAGGACGCTACCCGAAAGATCCAAGCTGAAGGCAACCCACCAGTATTCCAAGCGCAAATTACGGCGGTGCAGGAAAAGTCAAACGTGCCCCATGCCTATCGCTCGATTGTGAAATCCTACCGTAAGGAAATGGAGCGGATCGCGGCTTTCGGAGAGTAGTTTTCGCTGTTCCTGCCGTCTATCCTTGCGCCCCATTCTACGATCAATAGGATTCGACCGGGTCCTTTCTCATGCCGAAAATCCAGCCAAACAGGCGCAGTGCGATATCGAGAAGGTAAAGCAACGCGGCGGCGATGACGAGGTAAGGCCAAACGGGGTAAGGGACCGGTTCCGCGGCTGCGCCGCCCATGACGGCGGACATCACATCCACAGATTGCTCACCGGTCCAAAGTACCCCACCCGTGGCTTCCGCCAATTCCGTGAGCATTGCCGTATTGGGTTTTCGCGGCAAGTACTCCTGGCCGTAGGGCACGGAGAATCCCATCGTCTTGAGGCCGATCCTTGTCCCACCTCGCTGTCCGGAGACCTCCAAGAGATAATTCCCGGCACCGGCGAGGACGAATGCTCCCAGATATTGCCCCGGCGATTCCTGCCGCAGCTCGATGGCCTGGGTTTGCTCATCCGGAAATGTCAATCGACCCATCACGGATACGCGGTTTAGGAAATGGCCCGTGCGGTCAAAGACGTCCGCGGTAACCCTAGCGGTCTTCCCCTGGAAAGACACTGCCAGTTCTATTTGCCCATCCAAAATGCCCCCAGCGGCCCAACGCACCAACTGGGCCACCAGCTTGGGATAGTGTGGCCAATGCACCCAGGGCTTGCCCCATGCGGTGGACAGGTCCGAAGTGAATGCGACGCTTCGCCCCAAACCGTATTGCCGCACCACCAGCAAAGGCGAATTTTCCGAAGCGGTCAACACCACCACCGCGCCGGGCTTGGCCGTGGTCACCACAAAGCCCCGCAGAGGGGGCAATTCGGCAACGGAGAGACCCGAGAAAATCTCATGCTCCGCGACGGAAGTGGGTGTGAACTCCGTTTCTTCCAGCATTCCGCGAGAAATAATGATGGTCTCCGTGGTGAAAATGCGGGGAATCTTGAGCGGATCATTAGTGAGGTAATAACGACCCTTACCCCAGGTGGACAAACGCTTCAGCAATTTATGGTCCGCCATGTCACCCAGACCCACGGTGCTCAACGTTATGTTTTCCGCCACGCCCTTTTCGATCAAATCCTGGAACGGACGCTTACGGGTCAATCCATCGGAAAGAACGATGATGTGCTTTTTGCGGGCTTCGACTTCTGAGAGTTTCTGCACCGCGGTGCGCAGGCCCATGTAAACGTCCGTGCCTCCCCCCGGATGCATTTCCGCCAACTGGTCCGCGATTTGATCCGTATTGCTTACGGTGGTCATAGGCACGAACCAGAGGGAAGTCGTGTCGAACCCCACCAGTCCCACCTGGTCAGTTGGCTTGAGCAGTTTAATGGCTGCAAGGGAGGCCAATTTGGCAATTTCCAGCTTGGACCCGCCGAGAGTAGAGAGCCCCACGTCGGTTCCCATGCTGTCGGACCGATCGATCACGAGCACCAAGGCGACCGAGGCATCTTCCACTGGCATTTCCACATCCACGTCCACGGGCAACATTTTTTCCAGGGGGGTGTCGTGGTATCCGCCACCGCCAAAGCTTTTGTCGCCGCCCATCATGATGAACCCGCCGCCATGGTCGTACACAAAATCGTGCATGGCCCCCATCTGCTCCGCCGTCAGGTTCAATCCTGGTACGTTGTCGAAGATGATGACGTCGTAGTGCAACATTTCGTCGAGCGTTTCCGGCATGCCCGTAATGGGGATCAGCGTCGTGTCCAGCTTTTGCAGATGTAGGGCTTCCGCCAGGGGTCGCGAGTAGCCGGAAGAATGGGTCACGAGCAGCACGCGAGTGGGCCGCTCGACATGCACCCAGCGCTGAAGTTGATTGTTCTCCGGGCGAACATCCCCATCGGCGGAGATTTGCGCCCGGAAGTGGTGATATCCCTCGCTGCCGGCCAACAGGCCCACGGAGAAGTGATTCGTACCTTCGTTGAGCTCCACGTGGAATCGTTCTATGAGCTTCTCATCAAGAAATAGGCGCACTTCACCAGCGCCTCCGCGATTGCTTGTCACAACGATATCGGCCCTGTAGCCGTCACCCTCCAGCAATCGGTCAGGCAGGACGACGTTCTCCAGCACCATTTCACTCCCGCCGCCCTCTTCCGGAGGGACTATGGCGGTAAGTACGATGCCGTTGTCTATCAAGGCATTAGTGGTGTTCAACGCCCGGCCCAGGGTCTCGTTTCCGTCGCTGATGAGCACCATGCGGGAATTGCGTTCATCGTCGAACTCCGCCAATCCGGCCTGGATGGCGTGTTCCAGGTGGGTTTCTCCACCCCCAACATCGGAGTTGGGCCATTCTTCTACCGAGGATTCCCCGAATGGGATATCCCATTCGTTTCGCTCGCCAAATCCCATCACGCCAATGCGATCCCCGTCCGCCTTTTTCTGCCATGCCTCCCGTACCCATAGCCGGGCCTGTTCCGTCATGGCCAAGGACATGCTGTCCGAATGGTCCACCAGGAAGAGCCAATCGGTGCGATGTTCCTCCATCGTCACCGAAGGTTGGGCTAGCGACACTATCAGCAGAAGAAATATGATCCCGCGAAGCAAGATGATCGTGCGGTAATGGCTGGAGTCTGCCCGGCCCATATAGGCCCGGCTCCACCACAACAGAGGAACCGCCAACACCCCCCATAAAGCCCAAGCATTACTAAATTCCAAAGTGTCCAACTCTCGATATGGAAGACGGCCATCTCCGTCCCGCGTCTAGGTACTTAACTCAAAAGTGAGGGAGGAAGAAGGATTCCCGTCGATAATACGTGACGCTAATAATATCGTAGCCAGATCAACCACTCGATAAGGAGAACAAGCAAACCGAGTAGAATCAGCAGAGGCCAGATGTCGAACGTGGATAATCCCGTGGTCTCCCGGTTTTCGGTCTGCGGCCGCCCCAACACCAGGGGATTGATATCGATCTGTGATTCCGCCGCATCCAACAGATTGACCGAAAGCCGTTGCAACTGTCTATCGGTTTCAAATGTATAGATGCCTGTAATTTCAGTGTGTTGAAAATGGACCGACCTCATCTCCTCGGGATAAGACCAGAATTGCCCCTGGGGACCTGTAACCTTGAGCCCCCTCCCTCCGTAGAGGCGCCTCCAGACATACGTTTCACCAGCACGCACGCGCTGACTGGGCTCCCAGCCCGCCTCGGGACGCACCGAATCCACCAGATTGGACAGGAATACCGGAAATACGGAATCCACTGCGAAGCCATCGTCCCGCAGGTCGAACCCCATGGTAACGACTCGTATTTTCCCAGAATCCCGCAGTGTAATAAGGGGACCTTCGGCACCGGAAACCAGGGCTATCGTCTCGGAGTCGGGAAAGAGACGCATCGCCTGAGCCACCCACATCTGGCGGGGCTGCAGGGCGCGCAGAAGGGTATTTCCGGTATGCCAGCTGGTGATGCGGTTTTTCTCCACCCATCCATCCGAACGAACCCCGCCTTGGGGAGAAACCTCGCCAATCACCAACACCGTACCTTTTTCCAGCATTGGGGGACGCACGCGATTGAACACGAGAAGATCATAATTCGCATATGCGCCTCCAATCTCTTCGGACATCACCCCATTGTGGAAGGTCACCTTGGCGTGTGGAATCGACCGCAGTGCTGCCAGCAATGCCGCATCCGGTTCACCAACCAGCAAAATACTTGCCGCCGGTATTTGGCCTACTACGGCATAAGCACGATTGTCGGTGAGCAGGCCATCCGCGGGTTCCAGAAAAGCCCGCGCCACGCCTTGTATTTCGTCCGGAACGGGGATCACCAGCGAAATGGGATCACCGGGCGCGACCTCAATGTTGTGGTTCATGACTTCCACGCCGGCGATTTCGATCCTGACGGTCACACCGCGGCTTTCCGCTGCGAAATTGCGCAACCCAACCAGCAACTCGCCACCTTCCAGGGGAGCAATATTTTTGCGGTAGGCGAACTGAATGATGCCCACATTCTCCACGTCACTGCCAACAGGGAGAAATTGCACATATTGGTTGAGCAAGACCACGGCCTCGTCAACGCCGTGGTAGGCCCCATCGCCGATAAGCACGACCTGGCGCTCTCCAGGGTCCTTGATCAACCCCAGGGCAAAAGCCAAGCCCGCATCGAGGTCGGCAGTTCCATCCGTCGGGGAGATTGTTGACAGGGCTGCCTGCAACCGGCCCTTGTCATTGGTGAAAGGCTCTACGATTTCAGGTGTGCGGGTCATGGCGATCAGGGCCATCCGCTGTCCAGGCCCCAGATGCTCTAACAATTCCAACGCTCGCTCTCGCGCGCGGTCGAACCGAATTCCTTCCCCGTCCCGCGCTTTCATGCTCGCACTCATATCGAGCAACAGGATGATGTCCTTCCCCGCCTCGAACTCAGCACGCCAAAGTGGTTGGGCCAATGCCAGAATAAGGAGAGCCGCGAAGAGCAATTGCAAGGCCATGGGCACATCCACTACGAGCCTGCCTAGGCGGAATGACGTGCGGGATTCGAGGGCCAGCCTTATCCATATGTGTAAAGTGCTCGTAGGGAGCCTGGTTCGGTGTTGCCGGATCGCATGCATGGCAAGAATCACAAATAAAATGAAACCCAGCCAGAAAGCCGTTGGTGCAATCCATATCATTGTAAGCCTAGATATCGGACGTAATTTCGAATACCACAATTCAAAATTCCCACCGTTCATGGCCGAACGGGGGCCAAACCGTCATCAAATGGTACGATCAATTATTCGATCTGTCACCATACGCCGAATTACACTAAACTCTAGTGAACACGGGCCGAGCTATGAATAGGTGGATGAAGCACCGGGTGACAATCGGCCGCTCATTGGGCATCTCAAGGCCGATCATCGTATAAACCACAATCATTACCGAAGCGAATAAGGCAATGCCGCCATAGCCTTGCTCAGAAAGAAAGCTGCGCGCTTTCCGTTAGGCCATTATTTCTAACTGTTGTTTGCACTACAACGCTGCAAGTATCACTTCACCGCACGCAGTGCCTTGCTATTTTCAGGGTCGATTGAAAAGCGTTGGGAACCTGTACCAGCCGGATTTATTATCGGATCCGCTTGAGATTTCGAGTCATTGAAGAACCGCTTGCAGCCAGTAGAATCGAGGTCATCTACAGTCGATTTGGAGACAGCGTCTGATATTCGGATGGAAGCCCTCGGCGCATTGACGACTGGGCCGCTCGACTAAACGATATGATTGGCAATGAGTGGGCGGCCATCCTTGTGCCGGCATCGGTATCTGTGTCGTCGGACTTCCCTAGACGGGAATAACCATCATAATGGCTGGAAGCCTGCGCACTAGCCAGTCGGTTGCATGAAGCATTTATGGGGTTGTGAGGGCTTATTGGGAGTGTGCTATTTCAGATCCAAAGCGCTGGGAATAACAATCGGCGCTGCCTTGGTACGATACACGGAGCAGGAATGTAAGAAAATCATAGTATAGCAGAAATAAAATCTGGAGTATTCGGTCAAGCTGCCCGGAATGCCGAGTTTTGGGGGCCGAACCCAAAATAGCCGGCGAGGCAGTGCTCAAACTGCCTCGCCGTAAACGTCAGAAGGAGGAACGGTTTAAGGTCGCCGATTTACTCGTAAATATCAATTAATACATAATTGTCTTGGAGGGGATTGCTCGCGGCCGCCAATCTGGCCATCTTTATCACGGTGTACACATAAGATAGTCATTGAATATGAAAATATATTCCTATATAGTATAATTTTTCCATTATAAAACTGGCAACAAAAAGAGGTAAAACACCATAAAGCCGAATCCTCCAAGATCCCATTTGAAAACACAACCTAAAGCCAGGTGTGCCGCGCGGTCCATATGAATTACAGACCCTCACCAGCCATGAGTGCCGGAGTCGGTCTCCAAAACCTTGCCAAAAGGAGAAAGCATGACCTTGCAAAAACGAGTTGATCTATTAGAGCGGCATTCGCGCCGATATCGCAACCTCTTCATGCTCTCGGCGCTGATCATTGTGGCACTGGTGAGCTGGGGGCACACCCAAATCGTACCCGAAACAATCAAAGCGCATGAGTTTATCGTGGTGGACCGGGAAACTGGAGCCCCGGTCGCGGTGCTCGGGCAGAAGGCTGCTGGCGGGGCACTCGATCTTCTGGACCGCAATAACAACTACGTCGTCTATATCAACGTAGAAAACGACGGCAAGGGCCGGCTGACACTCTGCACGCCCGGCGGAGCCATGCGCAGAGATTGCTCTACTTGGGTCTCGCCGTAGAGGGGTGCTCGTTGAAAAACGCTAAATTCGGCCTCCTGCCAGTTGGGACTCCAGCCCCGCCCGAAGGAGCGTGCCCGGCTTATCGGTGCATTCCTGACATAGCCTCGCAACCCATGGCATAACGCTTTGCGCAGACGGGAAACGTACCGCTCCCGAATGCCCGGTTCCTTGATACGATATTACCTCACGTTGCCGCGGATGCCGCCCCATCGAGGGCGAGCGCCTCTTCCCGTGACAGTTCATACAAGACGTGGGGCATGCCATTGTAAGTGATGGGGCCCGAGGCGCGCAGGCCCACGCGGGCAGCCACGCGGTGAGAGGCGTGGTTGTCCACATGCACCACCGCGGAAACGACAGGCAGCCTCAAGGTGGAAAAGCCGTGGCAAAGGGCGGCGCGCGCGGCTTCTGTGGCGTATCCACGGCCCCAGCCATCGCGTGCCAAGTGGTACCCCAACTCGGTCGTGTCGTCGTAAGATGCCGGCTGCAACACGATATTGCCTACCACCCGGCGCGTGTCGCGCGCCTCCACGGCCCACCAGCCCAGCCCTTCCGGCATGGTTGCGCAACGTGCGAGCACCTCGGCCAGTTTGCGAAGACTCGCCTCCGGGGTAGCGGTGTGTCCCCACCAGATTACGCGGGGGTCTCCCCACAACTCGTGGAAGGCCCCAGCGTCGCCTTCCGTCCAGGCGCGGAGACGCAGCCGGCCGGTAAGGAGCGTTGGTAAAGTCATCGTCCTTGGCGCAGAGCCACCGCTCACGTCGCTTTGCCTCGACCGCAATGCAAAACAGTGCCCTGGTAGTCGATGACGTTCCCCCCGACCACTTCTTCGCAAACGAATGCGGCCGACTCCCCGTCGATGTCGGCTGGAGAGTAACAGGGTATCCAGACATCGGTGACGTCGGCATGGGATAGCCCGTAGAAACCGACCACTCCGATCTTTCCCTTGCGCACGGCCCGGTCGAAATCCGCCTCGGCGCGGGCAAACTGCACACCCTTGCGCATGAGCTGTTTGCGCCAGATACGCCAAGCATGATCGACACAGGCGAGGTAGGTCTGCCGCCACGCCCTGCGCGGCACGTCCTTCAGCGCGACAAGCCCCAGCGCGGCAATGAATTCGCGAATGCTTGCGGCGTTGGAGAAGTCCACCTCGAAAATGAACCCGCGCTCCTCCGTGAGCTCCGCTGCCGGGGAGACCTGAGCCACAACCAAACCGATCAAGCAGATTACCCACGCCCATTTTATGCCGAGCGGCAAAAACCGGACTCGCCGAGAACCCGCACCGACAAAAATTTTGGACATTGCGTGGCCTTTCCAGGGTGGCTGCTGAGTATCGCCGATGCTATCGCATTGCCCCGGCATAGGCACGCGCGACCTGCGCACCGCTCTTCAGGCAGCCATCGCCTGTCAGGCAGCCTGACCGACCCACCAGGCTTGTGAGGCGCTGGGGTATGCGTTACAAGCGGACGCAAACCGTGCGGTGTGCGAGAGGGTTTCCACCGCCAACCGTTCAATCCAACGGCACGCGAACCCATTGACGAACCCATTGTCAAAGGAAATAATGAACAAGACCGTGCGGCCCGCCGCAGGGAAACAGCCCCGGGGCATGGGCTTCAGGGGCAACGATTGGCTGGCCCTTTCGGCGGCTCTGGTCACGGTGGCGCTGTGGTCTTCCAATTTCCCGGTAATCCGCTACGCCAATCAGGTCTATGCGCCGGGCCACATCGCCCTGCTGCGCTGCGCGTTCGCCGCCGCGCCGTTGGCTGTGTATGCCGCCATCGTGCGATTGCGCCTGCCGGACGTGTCCGATTGGCCCGCCTTCGTCTTCTTTGGCCTTTGCGCCATGTCGCTGAGCAGCGTGGGGCTCGCCTTCGGGCTGGAGACCGTGAGCGCCGGGGCGGGCAGTCTGGTCATCGGCACCATACCGGTCTTCGCCGCCCTGCTGGCCGGCGCCTTCCTGCGCGAGCGGATCGGCTGGATCGGGTGGCTGGGCGTGGCGGTGAGCTTCGCCGGGGTGGGCGTGATCGCTGTGGGAGAGGGACCGGGCCTGCGGCTGAACTGGGGCGTGGCCCTGCTGATGATGAGCGCCTTCTTCCAGGCGGTCTTCTATGTCTTCCAGAAGCCCTACCTGCGGCGCTACTCGCCCATGGAGATCACCTGCTACATCGTCTGGAGCGGCGCGGCGGGGCTGCTGATCTTCGCCCCCGGCCTACCCGCCGCCATCGCGGCCGCGCCCCTGACGCATACCCTGGCCCTGGCCTACCAGGGTTGCTTCCCCCTGGCCATCGCCTTCGCAACCTGGTCCTACGCGCTCCGTCACGCCAAGGCGGCCAAGGTAACCAGCGCCGTCTATTTCATGCCGCTGCTTTCCTATACCCTGGCGTACGTCTGGCTGGCCGAGCAGCCCAGCCCCCTGAGCCTGCTGGGAGGCGCCACCGCCATCGGCGGCATGGTGCTGCTCAACGTCTGGGGCAGGTAGCTCCCCTACGGAAAATAAGTTAACCGATTATGGCATTTTCAGGCATCTGAGCGGCCCGTTGGTCCGCTCACCCCTAAGCCTGGCGCCCCAATGGGTTCGATTTGTAATTTTTGGTTTTTGATGGCCATTTGCGGCCATGTTGGCCTCTCCCCGCTCACCAGGACGGGCAAGCCGAAGACCCGGAGGGGAAATGCCCGCACGCTCACCACCGGTCTCCCCATCCGTCCAGTGTAAACTCAGCCTGGCCCCCTGCCCAGACCGTGGCCGCGAATAGCCGCAAATAGCCGCCCCCATGGCTGGGCACGGTTCAAAGGCACCCCAGGGCGGACTGCCCTCCGCCCCTATAAATCCCGTGTTTCCGCCTGAGAGTATAGTTTATGGATCGTCTCCGAACCGAGGATGCTCTCTTACAGATCGCCACTGGTCTCACGGATGCTGGCGTCCACCGTGCCCTCCGTTGAAGTGGCCTGGCCCATCCTCGAGTTGGGCTGTTGACTCAATGGATAAATTCATCTATTATGATAATAGATGAATTTATCCATTGAGTGGTTGACCGATGGGTACGAACCCGCGCACGGTTTGTGCGCCTTTTGCCGACTGACGAATCGAGGAGAAACCATGAACGCTTCTTTTGGCAAGACAACCCTGGCATTGGTATCGGCACTGACGATGAGTCTGGTGCTGCTGTCCGGCATCGTTCTGGCGGACGGGGTGTCCGGACTGAAACGGGTGCAATTGGAATTGGTCGCACCTCCATTTTTGCCTGAACACGAGCAAATAGCCGGGCCGGATCCGGTAGTGGTGGAAGTGCGGTTGGTAATTCAAGAGATGGAAGTCGAAATCAGTCCTGGGGTCTTTGTGCAGGCCATGACCTTCAATGGGAGCATTCCCGGCCCCTTGATCGTTGTCCACCAGGACGACTATGTCGAACTTACGCTTGTTAATCCGACATCCAGCGTCTTCCTGCACAATATCGATTTTCATGCGTCCACCGGGGCCCTGGGCGGAGCCGAATTGTCCAAGGTCGCGCCCGGCCAGGAGGTGGTGTTACGGTTCAAGGCGACCAAACCGGGCGTGTTCGTTTATCACTGCGCGCCCGGAGGCCTGATGGTGCCTTATCACGTCGTATCGGGGATGAACGGCGCCATCATGGTTCTGCCTCGCGGTGGGCTGACCGACCAGGACGGAAAGCCGGTTCGCTACGATCGCGCCTATTACATCGGCGAGCAGGATTTCTACATCCCGAAGGACGAGAACGGAAACTTCCGGCGATACAAAAATGCCGCGGCCGCCATGCCCGATACCCTGAATGTCATGAAGGGTTTGGTGCCCAGCCATATCGTCTTCAACGGTGCCGTGGGCGCGCTCACAGGTGACGGCGCGCTGCAAGCCAGCGTCGGGGAGAATGTCCTGTTCATCCATTTCCAAGCCAACCGGGACTCGCGGCCCCACCTCATCGGCGGGCACGGCGACCTGGTGTGGGATGGCGGCTCATTCAGCGACCCGCCATTGACCAATCGGGAGACCTGGTTTATCCCAGGCGGTACCGCCGTGGCGATGATTTATCAGTTCCGGCAGCCGGGATTGTACGCCTACCTGAACCACAACCTGATCGAAGCGTTCATGTTGGGTGCCGCCGCGCACGTGCAGGTGGCGGGAGAATGGGACGACAATCTGATGAAGCAGGTCAAGAAACCCGCTGCCAGCAGCAATTAGTTCGGCCGAGGGGACAAATGCTGACATTGCATTTCAACCGAACCACCGAGTACGCCTTGAGAGCCATGGCCATTATTGCGCTTCAACCGCAGGATCGACCCATGCCCGCGAAGGCATTGTCCAAAGCGGCGGGCATCCCCCAACATTACCTGTCGAAAATCATGAAGAAACTGGTTGAAGAGGGCCTGGTGAAGTCCAAAAAGGGCCATGGCGGCGGTTTTATACTTGGAAAGCCTAAAAAGGAGATTCACTACTTCGACATTCTCGTCGCATCCGGATACGAGCCCAATCCAAATCGCTGTGTGTTCGGCTGGGGAGAGTGCGACACCGAGGCGCCCTGTCCCTTGCATGACAGTTGGGTCGATCTCAACGAGGCATTGAAGGAATGGGCGATGAAGAATACTTTGATTGACGTTCGGGGCGGTCCGGTCTAACGGGCTGCGGAAAAACGCTCAGTTCAGGTGGATGATACCGCTCTCAATCTCTCCCGCAAGATATCGCCCGGCCCTTCGCTTCTGCTCCTAGTAATATCCTGCGCCGCGATGCCCACACCTTGGCCGCGAATGTCCGATCTTTTCCACCCGGCGGGAGGAGGCCGGCCGCCAGGCGAGCCTGGCCCCTCCGTCCGCGCGGCCCTACGGCACGACGATGGCGACCGGCTCGAGGATGTAGACCGCGCCGGCATCCAAGGCGGGATCGCCGCTGCCTCCGTCTTCGTGGTAGGCCCCGATGATGGCCGTGGCGCCGCTCAACGCGACGCTGACGCCGAAGTTG
>JACZRV010000158.1 GCA_022574555.1 SAR324 cluster bacterium | reverse complement strand
GTCTGGGCAACTGTTTTCTTCGACATCATGGGTGTTTGCCCCGCTGCGGCGCGTGCGGTATGCCCATAACTCGTGGTGAATCCCGCGAAATTCGGGCCTGCTAGGCGGCACGAGCACCTAACCCGATTGACCATCGATTTGGGTTCATTCAACCCGCAACGAGAGGAGAATACCCAATGAATGCAACTTTGAAACGGGAAATATCGGCGAAGTCGGACCTTGATCGCCTGGCGTCGAAAATACTTCAGATTTTTCCGGAATTGACACCCGATGCGCGGCGCCTGGCTGTAAACCTCTACCGTCTGCTGGCCAAGGGTAAACCCGTAGCACGAGCGGATTTGGCCCAGGCTACTGGAATTTCCGCCGAACGGGTGAGCGTGATATTGGAGGGGTGGCACGCGGTCTATTTCGAGGACGAGAAGATTGTCGGTTTTTGGGGGCTCACGACCAAGCCAGTCTCCAAACACCTGATCAAGTTCGACGGTCACACGGAATACGCCTGGTGTGCATGGGATACCCTGTTCTTGCCGCATCTCGTGGGCAAGACGATGGAGGTCGAATCGGTCGATCCAGAGACGGGAGTATCCGTTCGGCTGACGGTGTCTCCCGACGGTGTGGCGCACATTTCACCGCCGGGTGCGGTGCTGTCCTTCCTGGAGCCGACGGAAGAGATGAGCGACGATATCGTCGCGACGTTTTGCCACTTCGTTCACTTTTTCCCTTCGCGGGAAGTCGGCGCGGCTTGGATCGCAAAACACGCCGGTACGTCCCTGCTAACCATCGAGGAGGGATTTGAACTCGGCAAACGGCGGAACCAGGGGCAATTCAAGGAAGCGTTGGAAATGGCCGGGCCGTGAGCGATACGGGTGTGTTTCCGGCTCGGCGCTTTCTTCTGGACGAGTCAAGTGAGAAGGAGATCAGGCGTGGCTGACCCATACGATGTCGTGGTGATCGGGACTGGATCGGCGGGTGCCGGCGTGGCCCTGCGCTGCGCCAACGCCGGCTGGCGGTCGTCGATGCGCTGCCCTACGGGGGCACCTGCCAGTTGCGGGGCTGCGACCCCAAAAAGGTGCTGGTGGGCGCCAGCGAGGCCCTGGACTGGGTGCGCCGCATGGAGGGCAAGGGCATCCGCGCCCCGGGTGCGGCTATCGATTGGCCGGAATTGATGCGGTTCAAACGGACCTTCATCGAGGGCGTGGGGGAGGGCAACGAGAACTGGCTGAGCGAAGCGGGGGTGAAAGTGTTGCATGGAGAGGCGCGCTTCACCGCTCCGACGGTTGTGCGGGTGAACGGCCGGGAACTTGAAAGCCGCCATGTCCATATCGCCACGG
Source organism: SAR324 cluster bacterium (assembly GCA_022574555.1). Lineage (GTDB taxonomy): Bacteria > SAR324 > SAR324 > SAR324 > JACQKK01 > JACZRV01. Next base: position 6,619 of record JACZRV010000158.1, on the reverse strand, counting down.
GGGCTAAGCCGGCGGACCTTCATTTTTCGGGCCAGGAGCATCTCACAGACAGCACTCAGTTTCTCGATCTGGAGCAGCTCCCGCCCCGGATCGTATTCGTGGGCGGGGGATTCATCTCGTTCGAATTCGCGCACCTCTCCGCCCGAGCCGGGGCGCAGGTGACCCTGCTGCACCGTGGCGGCCACCGTGGGGCCGCCCCTGACGCCGGTGGGCGCATACGAGGGGAGGATCGCCGCGAGCAACCTGCTCGACGGAAATCGCCACACCGTCGATTATCCCGCGATGCCCAGTGTGGTCTTCACGGTTCCGCCCCTGGCTTCAGTGGGCCTTCAAGAGGAGGAGGCCCGGCGGCAGGGGTTGAAGTTCGAGACCCGGTTCGGCAAGACCGGCTCCTGGTACTCCTTCAGGCGCCTGGCCGAGCCCCACGCGGCCTACAAGGTGTTGGTGGCCGAGAGCAGCGGGAGGATTCTCGGCGCCCATGTGTTCGGCCCCAACGCGGAGGAGCTGATCAACCTGTTTACCATGGCCATCCGGGCGGGACTGAAAGCCAACGATATCAAGGACATCATCTTCGCCTATCCCACGTTCGCTTCGGACATGGGGTTTATGGTGTGACCTGCCGCGGCACCGCCGTGACCATGAACTGCGCGCAATTTGCCCATCGTGGGGAGGGAGGGGTAATGTGTGGGCCTTAACGCGCCGGCCCGTTGTCAGGCGCATGAAGTCGCCATTTCCCTTTCTGGGCTATTCCATGCACGGTCCCTCCCATCTGCCGGTCCCGTCGGAGCGCGAGCGCTTCCATGTGGTGCTCGTGGAGCCGGGGGACAGCCTCAACGTGGGCTCAGTGGCCCGCGCCATGATGAACCTGGGATTCGACCGGCTGCATCTGGTGTCCCCGAAAAGATACGACCCCCATCGAGCCGCCATCTCGGCTTGCTGGGCGGCGCATTTATTGGATGCCGCGTGCATCCATGACTCCCTGGAGGCGGCGCTGGCTCCCATGGAGCGCGTGGTGGGGTTTACCGCCAGGACCGGTGCCGGTCGTGCCCGCCACCTGCTCCTGCCCGATTGGTGTGCACAACTCGCCGAAGCGCAGCCGGCAGAAACAGCCCTGCTGTTCGGGCCGGAGGATCACGGGCTCACCCGGGAACATCTGACTCACTGCCGTTGGCTCGTGCGCATCCCTTCCACCGAAGCTTATCCTTCGTTCAATCTGTCCCAATCGGTTCTGTTAGCGCTCTTCGAGTTGCGCCGGCCGGATTGGGGCGCCATGCCCCGCGAGCCAAAGCCCATGCCGCCCATTGGGGACTTCGCCCAACTTGATCGGCTGGTGGATTCGGTGCTGATTCAAGGGGGGTACTTTCACGAGGGGACTCCGCGCCCCGTCCCGCAGCTCGTCAAGCACTTGCTGCGTCGCATTGACCCGGATGAGCGGGAAATGGGCATCCTGATGGGAATGTTCGGGAAGATCAATCGCGTCCTGCTGGGCAAGGCGCCCCGGCGGCCTTTACCCGAGAGGAGCGAGCCCGAGGAGACCGAGGGACATGATGGCCGCGACGCTTAAGGCGGGGTGTACCATATGGCCTCCGATACACCAGGGCACCGAATCCCGCCCCCGGCGTTTCACTCGTATGAGTCCAATGGGGGCCAACGCCCGAAACAACCATCACGGGGAGTCGCCATATGAAGCTGGGGCGAATCATAGCGGAGGATAAAATACCCGGAAACCGGGGCAAACGGGAAGCGATGGACTTGCCCTGGGTGGTGTACGATTCGAGCAAAACGGAAATCGGCGCAGCGGTTTCGCAGGCCGAAAACGAATCGGGACGGGAGGTGAAGGTCGGCCTGTGGAAAAACCGCAAAGTACCCAAGGAGGCGATCATCATCGGCAAGTTTATCGGCGAACCGGGCGATCCGGAAATTCCCTTGTACGTGACCCCTGATGCCATCATCGTCGGTGGGGGCAATGATAAGCCCAGCTCGCAGGACCGCGCGAAATTCAGCGATCGTGTTATCCTGCGCGTTGCCGTGCGCGTGATCCGGCTGGAACGGGAGGTCTGGTTCTACAAGGCGTTGACGGTGCTGTCCCTCGTGGGCGTCATCGGCACCCTGGCGATCGTGCTGATGATGTTGAGGGACCATTGATCATTCGGTACGGTCATGCACATTGTGGACGTGCCGGTCTCGAGCGCCATGGTCCGATGCCGGCCACCCGCCCTGACATGGAACGTAAGCGATGACCGATGCTCTTGTGCTCGCGCAAGCGGAGGGAGGATTGTTGCGCGTGACCCTCAACCGGCCGGAAAAACTCAACGCGTTGAGTCCGGATTTGTTGGAAATGTTGCGGGACGTATTCGAGACCCATGCCGCGGACGCGGGGTTGAAGGCCGCCGTATTGCGAGGAATGGGAGACAAATCATTTGCCGCGGGGGGAGATTTACGAGTGCTGTCTGGTATTCGTACCCTTGATGGCGCCATGGAAATGGCGGATCATGCCAAGGAGATGTTGGAGCCCATCCGGCGTTTTCCCGTTCCCGTGATCGCTGTCTTGAATGGAGACGCCTTGGGCGGCGGCGCGGAATTGGCGATGGCTTGTGATTTCCGGGTCGCCGCGGTCCACGCCCGGATCGGCTTCGTTCAAGGGCGGCTCAACATTTCAACCGCCTGGGGCGGGGGCATCGATCTGATGCAACGGATCGGAGCCTCGCGGGGACTCGGGCTGCTTTGCCGCAGCGAATTGCTGGATTGTGAATCGGCAATGGCGGGTGGGGTCATCGATTCCTTTCCGCAGGAAGGCCAGTCATTGGATGACCACCTTGCCGAATTTCTGGCGCCGATCCTGCGCCAGAAGACCCAAACGTTGCGGGCATTCAAAGCTCTGGCGCGTGGGGTGCGCGAAGGACTTCCCCGAACGGAGCTATACCGCCTGGAAACCCGGATGCTCGCCGAGGCGTGGGTCCATCCGGATCACTGGGAAGCGGCGGACAAGGTATTGCAACGCAGTAAGGTTCCAACGCGCGATAATGTTCAAAAACGCAGTGGGGGAGAATGAGATCGGAAAAAAAGCAAGCCTCGCCGGCCAATCCGTTAGGCGGGGACTCCGGACTGTTCACCCCGTCGGGCATCGAGATCCCGACCGTCGTGACGCCGGAGATGGTCAGCCGTGAGGAACATGAAATCCCGGGGGAATACCCTTTTACGCGCGGAATATTTCCCGACGGATTCCGGGGCCGCATGTGGACCATGCGCCAATATTCCGGTTTCGGTACGGCTGAGGAATCCAACAAACGCTATCATTTCCTGCTGGAACAGGGGCAGACCGGTCTTTCCGTTGCCATGGATCTGCCGACCCAGTGCGGATACGACCCGGTCGATCCCATGGCGCTGCCGGAAGTCGGCAAAGTGGGCGTCTCCCTCTCCAATCTCGCTGAAATGGAAATCCTGTTTCGCGGGATCGATCTGGGGAGCATCTCCACGTCGTTCACCATCAACGGCACCGCCGCGATCATCTATGCCTTTTATATCGCCGCAGCAGACAAGGCGGGCATACCCCGCGCAAAGCTCACCGGCACGATCCAAAACGACATCTTGAAGGAATACGTGGCCAGGGGCACCTGGATTTTTCCCGTCCGTCCATCCATGCGGCTCATTGCCGATACGATCCTGTTCGCCAACCGGGAGACCCCCCGCTTCAATCCCATCAGCATCGCCGGGGCGCACGTACGCGATGCGGGGGCCACCGCGGTCGAGGAGATCGCCTATACCCTGGCCAACGGTCTGGCCTATGTGGACGAACTGCTTGCGCGCGGCGGGGAGATCGACCGATTCGCCAAACGGCTCAGTTTCTTCTTCTACGTGCACGCCGATTTCTTCGAGGAGGTTTGCAAGTTCCGCGCGGCCCGCCGCATCTGGGCGCAACTGATGAAGGAGCGCTACGGAGCCACCGATCCCAAGAGCCAGATGTTCCGCTTCGGCGTCGTGTGTGGAGGATCGTCCCTGACCGCGGCCCAGCCCCACAACAACATCGTGCGAGTCGGAATCGAAGCCATGGCCGCCGTGATGGGCGGGGCCCAGTCCATCTTCACTTGCGCTTTCGACGAGGCGTTTCAGATTCCCACGGAGCAGAGCGCGGAAATCGCCCTGCGCACCCAGCAAGTCGTGGCGCACGAGAGCGGGATCGCCAGTTCCGTGGACCCATTGGGGGGCAGCTACTACGTGGAATACCTCACCGGCCGCATGGTGGAGGAGATTCACAAGGTGATGAAGGAGATCGACGATTACGGCGGCGTGATCAAGGCCATCGAGGAGGGATTCATCCAAAAGCGAATCGCTGAAAGGGCCCGGGAGCGCAAACGGCGCGTCGATTCCGGCGAACGGGTGATCGTGGGTGTCAACCGCTACCAACGGGAAGATCGAACCGAGAAAATGGGCGGCGTCTTCAAGGGCCAAGTCTTCAAGGTGGATCCCCAAACCAGCAGGGAGATCACGGACAAGTACAATGCCATCCGGGACAAGCGGGATAATCAGGCGGTGCAAACGGCTTTACAGCGCCTGGGCGAAGCCGCTCCCAACGAGAGCCAGAACCTGCTGCCCATCCTCGTCGAATGTGCACACGCCTATGCCACCGTCGGCGAGATGGTGCAGACCCTGAAAAAAGATTGGGGCGAATTCCAGGAGCCCATCCGCTTTTGATGCGATCTCCTTCTGATGCGATCTGCTCCTGACGGCGGATCTAATGGCAATGGCCATGAGTCTGAAAGGCAAAAGATTTCTAATCGCCAAGCCCGGCCTGGACGGTCACGACGTGGGCGCCAAGATCATCGCGCTGACCCTGCGCGATGCCGGGGCCGAAGTGATCTACACCGGATTGCGCAAGTCTCCCGCATACATCGCCCGGGTGGCCGTGCAGGAGGACGTGGATGCCGTGGGGCTCAGCCTGCTCTCCGGAGCTCATAACGAGCTGGTGCGCGAAACCCTGGCGCAGCTCCGCGATATGGACGGCGGCGACATAAAAATGTTCGTAGGCGGAACGATCCCGATGGAGGACCATCAACAACTGCTCGATAGTGGCGTGAGCGGAGTCTTTACGGCCGAGATGAAGCTGGAAGACATTCTCGCGCAAATCGAAAACATGCTGGCGTAGGGGGGTGCGCCGCACTCGTCATGGCCCACGGCCCATCTCCCCCGGCTCCATGATCAGGATTCATCGGCCATCCGCGAACGGACGGTTTGAAGCCCGTCGTCGGTCGCATGGCGTTGAAGCGAGCGTCCAGACTTTCGCGTGATTGGGCGGTGATGCGAGGGTTTTTCATAGAATTCAGCCTATTTTATTCGTCTACATAAATAGACTGTACCCTATTTTCTATTCGATTGTCAATAATCTACAGACTATCTATAAAGAAGAGTTTCATGGCTCCAAATCTATAATGCGGGAAATTTCCCTGGGCTCGGCTGTGGCTAGGGTATGTTTGGAAAAGCTAAAAGAATTGCCATACAACCAATTTCAAATTTTTCCGAAGAACGTTGGTGCCGAAGACCATTCTAGGAAAATTGATCCGGTTCAACATAGGGGAACGCCTGATCCCAAATTGCCCGGAAAAAATTCCATGAACCAGTTTTGGGAATCCAAAAATGCCGCAGCTTGAGTATTTTCTGGTCTCACAGGATTATGCCATTGACCAGTTTACAAATAGGGTGTGTATTTTCAATATAGTTGAGAATATTGAGATTTCGCAATTTCCAAATACAATGTCAGTTACGGCAATAAGCGCTTGGAACAGGGTAGGAGGCGAGGAGGGTCAAAATTTTCAACTTGTTTTAGCGGCGACAACCCTGTTCCCGGTGACCGGCGAAAGAAACGGTAGAGCTTGACCAGGAAGCCGGAATTATACAACACCATAATAGTGATTAATCATCTGATTGTCTTTTTTAATTCAGACTCTGAAACAGCTCTAGGAACCGCCGCGAAATCTTCATCGCGTCGTTTTCATCAACGTATTTACGTGCGGCTTCAAAGGTTTTCCTCCGGAATACCTCGTCTTTCAGCACTCTAAGAACCTGATTCCTTAGATGCGCCCGGTCACCGGGGCGGTATTTAATGACTTCGTCACCGTGAAGCTCGACATATCGGCTGTCGATTATCACAGCGGGTGTTCCTGAGCCAAGAGACTGCATAACCGTACTCGATACAACAATGTTGTCAGACGGCGCTTTGGCGATGAGATGGACGTCCGCTGCGTGCAAGTAATCGTACAGTCGATCTATATCGGGTCGTTCGAACCGTAGCTCGCAGCAGGATGTGGTTTTGAATTTATGGCTAACATTATCGGAATAATTCTCGTCGTCCGATCGAATTACCAGGTAAATGAGGTCCATTTCTCTCGCGAGTTCATTTGCTAGCCAGAGATAGTCAACGTATTCAAAAAGTGGTTGTCTTCCGAAGGAAAACAAAATGATCTTGTCGTCCGGAAGCCCCAGTATCTTCCGTGCTCTTTGCTTGCTTCCTTGAGATTCTGGATGGCAAGGGTAGGGAATGATGTGGATTTTCTCCAGAGGATGTTTTTCGAGGAGCATGGTCCGGTATCGATGATCGAAACACACGATGGCATCGAAATTAAGA
>JACZRV010000157.1 GCA_022574555.1 SAR324 cluster bacterium | reverse complement strand
CCTTATCGATGCCTCAATATTAACGGGATCGGTGCCTAAAGCAAATCCGGCGCATCATGCCGTAGCCCCGCCGCCACCATGGGCACGACGTACTACTACGCCGTCGTGGCCCGCAACATCGTGGGGGTGAGCGAGGCGGTCGAAGCGCCTTAGGCTCGCGCTTCGCGCTCGGGTTTTGTGTTCGGGGTTCAGGGTTTGGTGTTCGGAGCTATAACACCTTCATCAGCACCCCCAGGGTGGCGGTGGCGACGACGATCATGCCGCCCAGCCAAATGATGGTTTCGCGGCGCATCAACTCCATCTTGAGCATGAGCCGCGTTTCCATTTCTCTCGTGTCGCGGCGCGACAACTCGATCTTAGCGTCCAGCTCCTTGAGCCGAACTTCGGTGCGGCTCTCCATTTCCTTCATGTCACGGCGCAGGCCGGTGTCCATCTCCTTCATGTCCCTGCGAACCAATTCAATTTTGTGATCGAGCCGTGTTTCCATCTCCTTCAGGTCCTGCTTGGTGGCCAGATTTTGGTCGACTACCGCTCGCAGGGCTTCGGCTTGCGCTTCTGCCTGCTGGGCGGTAAACCCGGCCTCCTGCAGCAATTTGGCGTAGGTGAGGGTATCGAAGCTCGTGACGCTCATGCAGAATCCTTGTTTTCACTTCAACATAACGGAATGGTGACGGAAAGCAACACTGGCCCGTCGAACATGGGCTCGTTTTTCCGCCAGTGGAACGGCTATCATGGGTGAATGGATGCGCCCGTTTTACCTCATTGCCCGCCTCCCGGTATGGGCCCAGGGGCATGCCGGAAGGCGGGCCATGCGATAATCAGGGGCAGTCAGGGAGAGCGGCAAAGTGAGCGATCTGGAAAATGCATGGGCATCCCGTTTCGGCCTGCCCGGTTCGCATTTCGCTGCGATGACGGCGCAGATCGGCGCGCTGCCGCATCCCGGCGAAGCGGTATCGCTCCTGGAACGATTGCTGGAGCGCTTGGCCGGCGACCAGGTGGCCCTCGCAGCGATGCACGAGCCGGCTACCCAGCGGGCCTTGGTGCGGTTGGCCTATGCGGCCCCCTTCTTGATCCGCTACCTGGCCGCCAACCCGCGCCATCTGCAGGCCGGCGTGCTTTCCGGGCTGGATGACCCTGCCGCGCTGCTGCCCATTGCCCACCATGCGACGCCCGAGGCGATCCCCGATCTGCAACCGGAGGCATTGCAGCGCGCCCTGCGCCGCTGGAAGTACGCCAATTACCTGCGCCTTACGGCCCAGCATCTGCTGGGGACGATCCAGACTCCGCAGATCTGTGCCCAGATCTCCCGGCTCGCGGAGGGAATGATTCGCGTGGCGTACGCTTACGGCTTCACGCGGCAGGCGCGGGAAAAGGGACTGCCGGTATGTATCAGAGGTGGAGTGGGCTCGGAGGGTGGATCGGGCTCCGGGGGTGGATTGGCGGCCGGGGCCGTGATCGGTATGGGAAAGCTGGGGGGCGGCGAGTTGAATTATTCCTCGGATGTGGATCTGATCTTCATCCACGACGGCGAGGACGCGCCTTGCCGCCCCATCCCGCACCATTCCGGTTTCCCCGTCGATCCCGACGAGCCTCCCGAGGAGTATTGGTCGCGCTGGGCGCGTCTGGCCGATAGCGATCTGCCCCCCGCCGCGGAAGGGGCGATCACCGCCGGCGAGTTTCACAATCGCCTGGCCCGGCAGGTGTGTTCGACCCTTAGTGCCAAAACAGCAGACGGATTCGGGTTTCGCGTCGATCTGGATCTGCGCCCCATGGGCTCCAGCGGTCTGATCTCGTCGTCGCTGGCTTTTCTCAGCCAATACTACGACGTCCACGGCCGCGAATGGGAACGCACCGCATTGATCAAAGCGCGCCCTATCGCGGGCAGCCCCCGCGTAGCAGCAGCGTTCCAGGCGTGCGTCCGCCCATTCGTCTACCGGCGCTATTTGGATTATGGAGCCATCGAAGGGATCACCCTGGTCAAGCGGGATATCGACCGCTACCATGGCCGCGCGATCGGGGGCAGCGCCAAATTGGGCAGTGCCAGATTGGGCAATATAAAACTGGGAAAAGGCGGCATCCGGGAGAACGAATTCTTCGTTCAGGCATTACAGCTTCTTTACGGTGGGAAGCACCCGGAGATCCAGGTCACCGCCCAGGCCGAGGCGGTGGGGCGGCTTATATCGGAGGAAATCATACCTCCCGATCTGGGGCAAACCCTGCTGGCCGATTACTGGATTCTGCGCCGCATCGAAAATCGACTGCAAATGGTGAACGAAGCGCAAACCCAGGAACTTCCCCCGGACGATGCGGGCAAACTGCGCGTATTTTGCGATTTCCAGCCGGGCTTCGAGGGGCGGCTCGCGGAAGCCGAGGCCACTTTGCAGGCGGCCCGCACGCGAACATCGGAGCGCTTTGCCGGTCTGCTCAGCGAACCCGCCCCGGCCGCAGGGAGCGGCCCGGATGCATGGCGGAAGATGGTGAAGACGCACGTCGGTCAGGAGTCCCGTGAAGCCGTCATCGCCCGCATCGAAGCCATCCTCTCCGGTCTCATGAATACCCGCATCGGAGAGCGTTGCCTCCCCAAGGCTGAACGCCTGCTTTCCCGGGAAGAATTGTACCGGTGTGGCACGGACCCGGCTTTGGCCGGATGGCTGGAATTCCTGGAACGGATCGGCAATCGCAATACCCTGTTTGCGCTCCTGGAGGCCCACTCTCCCATTCTGCAGCGCGTCTCCCTGCTCTTTGCGGAAGGCGGCCGGCTGGCGTCCCTGCTGATTCGACACCCTGAATTCCTGGAATCCTTCGTGGCCGGAATTGGGGAGGGTGCGATGCTTGAATCGCACCAGCCCGAAGGCAGCGGGGAGATGTTTATCCTCGAACTCCAAGGGGCGAAATCGAGGGCCATACTGCGCATCCTCACCGATTATTTGGAATCGGATGCCGATCAGCACCCCGGTCAGCACCTCGGTCAGCACCCCGATAAGCATAGAGAACCCCTTTCCCGCCTCGCCGAGGAGACCGTGCAGGCCTGTCTCAATTTCGCCTGGATCAATACCACGGCCAGACTAGGATATCCGGCTGGTGCCCGGGACGATAACATGGCCCACGGATTCGCGGTGCTGGCCATGGGCAAGCTGGGGTGCCGCGAAATGCGATTCGGCTCCGATCTCGATTTGGTGTTTTGCTATCGGGAAGACGGAACGACAGCGCAAGGCGCGAGCCATTTTCAATTCTACACCAAGCTGGCGCAGTCATTGAGCAATCTGCTGATGGTACCTACTCAGTTCGGCCGGCTCTACGATCTGGATCACCGCCTGCGGCCTTTCGGCAGCAAAGGGATGCTCGTGCCCACCCTGGACGCCTACCGCGATTTTCTCTCCGGCGCGGAGGTCTGGAATTTCCAGGCGCTGACGCGCATGCGATTTCTGGCGGGCGATGCCGGGCTGGCCGGCGATTTGATCGACTCGGTCGCACGATGCTGGCGGGAGAAATCGATGCTTCGTAGGGAACTGGCCCGTGCCGTTCAGACGATGCTTTTGCGGCTGGTGCGCGAAAACGGTCCCGTCAAAGCGCGCCCCGGAGAGGTTTTACCCCTCAAATATGCGGTGGGGGGGCTGATCGGGTTCGAGTTCCTGCAGCAATATCACTTCCTCGAACACCACAGCCGAAGCGGCGGTGCTTGGGCGCCGGTGGAAGATACCGCGCAACTGGCCGGCCTGCGAGCCGGATACGATTCCATCGGGGCGCTGGACGAGCGACTTTCGCTTCACGTGCATCCCTATCGGCATGAGGCTTCGCCCGAGCAGTTCCAAAATCTAGACGCCATCGGCAAGCGGTGGCGATTCAAGGACATGCGCGATTGCCTGGCTGCTCAGGAAACCGCCATCGAAACGGCTTTCTGGAGCGCGGCGCAATGAGCGAATCAAAATGGGGCAGGTGGCTCGCCTCCATCGGAGCGCCGAGGCGGCTGGCCCGGCTGCTGCAAGATTGGCGGGCACCACGGGAATATCAGGATACTCTCAGGCGGTTGTTGAAGGGAGATTTTCAAGATCTGGAACCCGACGCCCGGCGGGAAAAGGTGGATCAGATCGTGCAAATTTCGGCCTCGGCGGCCATGGCCTTGGCGGCCGCGCCGATTCCGTTTCTCGATATGCCGGTTCAAGCAGCCATGGTGCGTGCCATCGCCAAGGTACACGGCGTCCGCGGGTATTCGGCCAAAGTCTTCCTGCAGATCGTGGCCGGTGTCGGCGGCGGAATGGTCGTGCGCCAGGCTCTCAGACTGGTGCCCTTTGGTGGGATCGCTCACCTATCCCGCGTGTACGGCACCACCTGGGCCCTGGGCCGTGTGAGCGACTTGTACTTTCAACACGGCACACCCGTAGCCGAAGGCGAATTGCGCGCCCTGTTTCTCGAAACCCTGGAGCGGAAATACGAGGAGAAAAGCCAGCGGCTGCAAAGCTCCGATTTGGCCGGGAGGCTCCGCGAGTTGGACCAACTTTGGAGCGATGGACAACTCACGGAGCAGGAGCATCGCGCCAAGCGCGAGCAACTGATCGCCTCTCTATGATGGGGTTTGGGTTTTCGTCGTTCGACGCCAATAGGTTTTCGTGGCGTGGCGTGGGCCGAATCCAATCAATGAGGTGGGACCGCCACAGCGCCGAATAGCGCATCGGGCATTTGGCTGGTTTGATTACGGCACAGATGGCATCGCTGATGCCGATTAAAAGGCGGCTCACCGGACTCATGGTACCGCGCCCGGCGCTGAATTCTGAAACGTAAATGTGACCATAGATGGGCGCTGAGAATCACCGATCGGTTACGCTCATCCCTATTGTCGAGTCGCCGGCCGGGCGAGGCCGTCTCGAGTGTCGTCATTATGGCTCTGCCCGGATCAAAAAAAGATTGATTGCCCTTTATCAATCGACGTAGGGTAAAATGATTACTCGATTTAGAAATATCGCGGTAAAACCGAAAATGGTGGGCGATCGGCGGCCCCAAAATTTCGGGCCATTAATGAGTCCGCTTTTCGAGGCCAATTGTGAGCCAAGTGACCGAAACGAAAGACCAACCGGCCGGCGAACGGAAAGAGACTCCCGGTAACTGGAAGGAGCGTCGCAAGCATCCACGGATCCCGCTGCGGGAAAACGCTTCCGTATTCAAACTGGACGAAGGATTCAAAGTTCTGGGAGACTGCAACATTTCCGCAGGCGGCCTCAACTTTTATTCGGATCATAAATTCGAGCCAGGCCGGCACATGCGCTTGAACATCAATAACACTCTGGGCGTGGAGATCGAAATTGTTCGCTGTGAAATGGTGATGATCGACGGCACGTTCATGGAGGCCAGGTATCAGATTGCTGCCAAATTTGTCGGTGGTCCGATAGACCAGGACCTCTACGATATGGCGCTGGAAACCATGGAAAAGCGATAGGGATACCGGTTCTTCCCCACCAAAAGTGATCCAATTCGGCGACGAGGCCATCCATATCCAAAACCTCCGGGTGGAGTGTATCGTCGGAGTCAAGCCCGAGGAGCGGGTCAGACCGCAACCCTTGATCGTCAGCGCTTCATTCCGAAGGGATTTCACACAGGCCGCGGAGAGCGACGATCTTGCCGACACGCTCGACTACGGGTTGGTGGCCCTAGAGATTCGCGCCTATTTGGAACACAGCCGGTTCCAGCTTCTGGAGACCCTGGCGAGGCGGCTCGCCGAGCACCTGAGCGAGCGATTCGCGCTGCCTCACGTGGCCCTTCATATCCGAAAACCGGCGGCACTCGCCGGCTCCGATGGACCGGCGGTCAGCCTGACCCTGACCCGCGACGATTCTCCCCAGCCGTGATTCTCCCGCCATGACCCTCTCTCGCCGTGTGTTGATCACGGGATCGGCCCAGGGGCTGGGGCGCGAGATGGCGTTGCACCTGGCGGCGCCGGGCACCTTGCTGCTGCTCCACTACGGCACCAGTAACGAGGCGGCGCAAAGCCTGGTGAGTGCCGCCGGCGACCTCGGCGCGCGCGCAGTGGCCCTGCAGGCCGATCTAGCCGAACCACGGGAGCGGGAGCGGCTGATGGAGCGCGTAATTGCCGAGACCGGCTCGTTGCAGGTGCTGATCAACAATGCCGGGCTGTATTTACCCCTGCCTCTATTGGAGATCACCGCGGCGCAATGGAAGACAACCATGGAAGTCACCTGCGGTGCCGTGCACCACATCACTCAAATGGCCACGCCGCTGCTCCGCAAGGGGGCTCCCGCAAGGGTCATCAATCTGGGAGATTCGGGAAACGACCGCATCGTTTCGCGGCCGCAGGCCACGCCCTATCACATCGCCAAGCTGGGCGTGAATGTCCTGACCCGCAGCTATGCCCGAGCCCTCGGCCCCGACGGGATTACCGTCAACCAGATATCGCCGGGCATCATGGAAAACAGCATCGACGGACCCGAAGCGCCCATCCCCGCGGGCCGGCGCGGGGCCTATAGCGATCTTCTCGCCGCCATGGACTACCTGCTCTCCCCCGCAGCCGATTATGTCTCCGGCACCAACCTCGTCGTCTCCGGTGGGTGGAACCGGTGATCGCGCCCCGCAGATGCACCGGGTAAGGCCCAGTCCCGAGCCGAGGGCGGCGTTCCGGCGCACATTGCGGTTGACTTCACCTCCCCTTCGCCCGTAATCTGCTGGTGCGTGGCTCTGAAGCGGGAATAGCTCAGTCTGGCTAGAGCATCAGCCTTCCAAGCTGAGGGTCGCGGGTTCGAATCCCGTTTCCCGCTCCTCACCCGCCACAACCACATATCACCGCGGGGTAGAGCAGTCCGGTAGCTCGTTGGGCTCATAACCCAAAGGTCGGTGGTTCAAATCCACCCCCCGCTATTGAAATTAAAGGGGAAATCGGAATTCCGGTTTCCCTTTTTTTATGCCGTGGATCACCTGCGTTCATCTCAGCTTCAGCGGATCTACAATTTATTCCCATTTCCTTCGATTTAGCTTTCTTGGTATGGCGACTGAAAAGACGCCAACTTCATCCGAAAATCCAGCTTGGTAATTGTGATGGTAAATATTTCAGTCGATCAGGAAGCAGTCGCCCAATTCTGCCGCTCGCATCATATTCGCAAGCTGTCTTTGTTCGGTTCCGTGCTAAGGGACGACTTCGGACCTGAAAGCGATGTGGACCTGCTTGTAGAATTCGATCCCGGAAAGGTACCTGGATTGATCCGGCTTTCGGGCATGGAACTGGATCTGTCTCCGCTCTTCGGTGGGCGAAAGGTAGATCTACGAACTGCCGAAGATCTGAGTCGCTACTTCCGGGATCAGGTCGTTGCTACAGCCGAAGGCGTTTATGCGGCCTGAAGATGAGATTCGGCTTCGGCATATGTTGGATGCTGCAACCGAGGCTCTGGAATTTCTTGCTGATCTTACCCTTAGCGACCTGGCTGATGACAGGAAATTAGTATTGGCACTGGTAAAGGAAATCGAAATTATCGGCGAAGCGGCCTATCAGATGGCAGACGAGTCACTTGCAGAAATACCCGATATTCCGTGGCCTACCTTGATCAATATGCGACATCGGTTGGTGCACGCCTATCATGACATCAACTTACACGCGGTGTGGAGTACTGTTCACGAAGACTTGCCTCCCTTGATTGCTGCTTTGAAAAAAGCCTTTTATTCAGCTAAATAATGTGATTCACTCACTTATTAATTCTAAATATTCGTTAATTCATTTGTTTCGGATTCGACAAAGCGGGATAAAGACAGGGACGCTCTACCAGACACGGCACACCTTCGCGACCCTGATGCTCTCCTCTGGAGAAAATCCAAATTGGGTTGCTGCCACGATGAGGCATTCCACCGTCCAGACCCTTTTCCGCCATTACAACCGCTTTATCCCGAATCTGACGAGAAAGGACGGGAGTGCATTCCTTCGCTTGCTTGGCCAGCAAGAATAGTTACCAATACACCAGCTATTTTTGAGGG
>JACZRV010000156.1 GCA_022574555.1 SAR324 cluster bacterium | reverse complement strand
GGGGAGTCTCCCGACTCGGGTGGGTTGGTTGGGGTCCCGATCAATCCAGGTACCGCATTGGGGGCCAAGGTCGTCGATGAGCTCCGGGTGGTGGGAAATCAGCACGGCCTGGGGCACGGACTCGCCGCATGCATCGCGCAGTTCCATCAGCCACGGCTGCAGCTCCGGCAAAGCGATATAGTTGTCTGGTTCGTCAATGAACAATGTGTAGCCAATCTCAGGGCTCGCAAATAGCATGGCATAAAGCACCACCAACGTTCGTTGTCCATCGGATAATTCGTTAAAGCGGTAATACACGAGCGATTCCCTGCTTTCTTCGGCGCCGAAGCCCACATACAGGGCCCGATAGTCGGTTCCGGCCCTCGTAAGCCGCATCCCGTGGAATCCTGGCAGCACGTCTCGCAGGTGTGATATCAGATCGAAGATTTTATCCTGTTGTTCTTGGATAAGGTAGCGAAACCACGAGGCGAAGTTAGCACCATCGGGTTCAAGTATCTCGGTTTCGACTTCGGTATCCGTGCTCATCCGGTCCGGCTTCAACGCTATGACCATGAAACGCCGTACACGCTCTCGAAACCAACAGAGCTTTTCGTTGACCGAGGTTTCTATCATCGAGCCCACACCGGACTGACTCCAGTCGAAAAGGAAACTTGGCCCCTCCGTGTAGTCGTCCCGGTAGAAATGTGCCGTACCATGCTCGAATACAAACAGCGGCTTGTCGTTGTGCAGAAGCGTTTCCGTATCAACCCGTGCCTTCTTCCGTTTCTCGTCGTGTTCGATGACGAGCTTGTACTTAAAGAGGCCGTCCTTGCCTTCCAGATCCAATTCGAAAGTCTGCAATGGTCGCTTATGCCACCGTGTAAGAGCGATTACGGGAAACGCTTCGGTAACTCGAGCCTCTAACGACAGGAATCGCCGCAGAGCGGTCAGCGCGTTGAATACAGTCGTCTTACCCGAACCATTCGGTCCGAGCAGCAACGACAGTTCGTCCAGCCGGAGGTCGAAATTCACCAAACACCGGTAATTATCTATATATATTCGTTTCAGCATCGTTGGATCGCCTTCTTTCTTGATTCACACCAAACGCCGTCGGGCAGGGATCGGGTAGTCGCTATAGTGCAGGGCCACAACGAAGGCGCCCCCGCGGTCGGCGATCACGCGGTCGATCAGCGATTTTACTTTCGTTTCATCCACTGGCGTGTAGTCAGCTTAAGGAAATACGAGGGAGACGCGCAAGACCGCTCACGAATCCCTCCCGGCCTGTGCGGTGAGCTTCTCGATGCGCCCTTCCAGCAGAGTGACCTGGATGGAACGGGGGGCCAATCCGCGGATCACGGCCAGGGTGGCCAGGGCCTTGATGATGCTGCCATCATCGGCGAAACGGCGGCCAGCCTGATACAGCCTGTTCACACCCTCTTTCACGTCCCGGCCGACACCGTCCCCGAAGGCGAACATGATACCCAGGTGCGCCATGGCATCCGGCTGACCCTGGTCCGCCGCTTCCAGGTACCAGATCATGGCCAGCGAGTCGTTCTCGATCAGCCCCTTACCCAGATCGTAGATCTTGGCGAAGATGAACTGGGCCTCCGCATCTCCGTTCTGCGCCGCCTTTTTGTAGGAGTAGATGGCCAGGGGATTCTCGTCCGGCACGCCTTCACGGAAATCGTAGAGCATGCGCAGGTTGTAGCGGGCATCCGCGTATCCTTGTGCCGCCGCCTTGCGCAACCAATCGCGGGCCAGAGCGCGATCCGGTGCGGTGCCCATGCCCAGATAGTGCATCGCACCCAGCAGGAACTGCGCACCGGCTTGCCCCCTTTCCGCGAGGGGCTGCAACAGCCCCCCGGCTTCCGCGTACCTTCCCGTGATGTACGCCAGTTCGGCGTCCTCCAGGGCATCGGCATGCAGCGAGGCCGGCAAAACCAAGACCGCCATCACGATGAGGGTGGTCGTGATTCGTCGAGACAGGGCTTTCATGGCCGTCCCCTTGCGATAACGATGATCGGTTGATGGGCAAGAATATTCTTTCTACCGGCGGATTTTCCGGCTCGCGCCGTACGCCTGCTGACCGCCATCTCCCTGCCCGCCCCGTCTTTTCCATCCCTTCGCTTCCATTCGTATCCTTGAACTCCTGGCCTGGTTGTGTCAATGGGTTTGGGTGTCCATTGGTTTTCTTCTTGGATCATCATTGCCAATATTTATTGCCAATAATCATTCTGAATAATCATTCTGAATAAACACTGCAAAATTCTGCTGAGCGAGGCTCCCGATGAAAGTGGTTCCTGTTCCCTGCCTGAGCGACAACTTTGCCTACCTGATCATATGCGAGGAGACCGGGGAGGCGGGGGTGGTGGACCCCTCCGAAGCGCCGCCGGTGAAACAGGCCATTGCGAAAGCCGGGGTGAAGCTCACCGCCATTCTCAACACCCACCATCACTGGGATCACATCGGTGGCAACAAGGGGCTGCTGGCCGATCACGGCAATCTTAAGGTCTACGGCCACAAGTCCGACGCTGGGCGCATTGACGGCTTTACCCACGGGCTCGACACCGGCGATACCTTTACCGTGGGCCGCATAAACTTCAGTGTGTTGCACAACCCGGGGCACACCACCGGCGCCATCACCTTTTTGGCCGAGGGCTGCGCTTTCACCGGCGATACCCTCTTCGCCGCCGGCTGCGGCCGGGTTTTCGAGGGCACCATGGAGATGATGTACGCTTCGCTCAACGACGTGCTCGGAAGTCTGCCCGACGAGACGCGGATTTACTTCGGGCACGAGTACACCGAGAACAATCTGCGCTTCGCCGCCGAGGTGGAGCCGGATAGCCGGGACGTGCAGGATCGCTGGGCCGAGGTGCGCAAAACCCGCGCCGCGGGCCGTTTCACCACGCCATCCGTCATGGCCGAGGAAAGGCGCACCAACCCCTTCCTCCGCTGCGCTGCTCCGGCCGTGAAAGCCGGCGCCAAGAAGGCCGATCCCGGCTCCGCCGATTCCCCCGCTGCCGTATTCGGTGCCATCCGCGGCTGGAAGGACCGGTTCTGAGGACACCGCGCCCTTCATGGATTATTCCCAGGGAGCGCGGGCCCGCCGGGAATTGACTTTCCGAGCCGCAGGGGAGCTATTTAAGGACCATTCTCACCGTTCCGCCTGCTCTCAGGGGACACGCCATGGACCCCACCAGCTCCACGCGCCGCATCAGCGCCATCCTCATGGCCGAGGTGGTCGGCTATGCCCGCCTGATGGACCAGGACCAGGAAGGGACCCTACGCCGGCTCGAGGAGTTCCGCCGGGTCTTTTCCGACCGCATCGCTCAATCAAGGGGGCGCGTGGTCAATGCTCCGGGCGACGCCATCCTCGCGGAGTTCGGCAGTTTGCCGGACGCGGTGGGGTGCGCCGTGGAGATCCAAAGGGAACTTGGCGAACATAACGCCAAGCTCCCCGATGACCAGCGAATGCGGTTCCGTATCGGGATCGCTGCTGCCGAAGAAGGCGCCCGATCCGAAGATGGCGTGCGGATCGCGGCGCGGGTGCAATCTCTGGCCAAACCAGGCGAGATCTGCATCTCGGACACTGTCCATGACACGATCAATCACGAATTGTCGCTTCAGTATGAGCACCTTGGCGAGGAGACCGTTGACCAAGCCGCGGATTCTGTTCGGGTGTATCGGGTGCTCCCGAAAATTAAAGCGGCGGCACCGTCCATGGATCGCTCGCAACAGGGGGCGGCGGGATTGCGGCGAATATTAGCCCTCCTCGCGGCGGTGGGCTTGATAATGTCAGCGGTAGTGGTAACAGCCTGGTATCTCTTTCAGCAGATGTCCCCAACGCCGGCTCCGGTGGCGGGCGAGATATCACCGGTTTTGGAAGGGGTTCTGGCCGTCGTGGGTGTCTTGATTTTGGGTGGGGCCGCCATCGCCGCATGGAATGTATTTGCCCGCACGGACCTTGACCCGGAGGACGTGGATTCCCAAGAGTCGCTTCCCCTGCCGCAACAGCCGTCAATAGCGGTGCTGCCCTTCGTCAACTTGAGCGAAGATGAGCAGCAGGAATATTTCAGTGACGGCATTACGGAAGACATCATTACCGACCTCGGTATGCTCCGCGGTCTTTTCGTGATCGCCCGAAACTCTACCTTCACCTACAAAGGCAAGACGGTGGATGCACGTCAGGTAGGGCGGGAACTCGGGGTGCGTTACGTGTTGGAGGGTAGCGTTCGCAAGGCGGAAGATCGTGTGCGCATCTCCGCCCAGCTTGTGGACGCCACATCGGGCAATCAACTGTGGACCAAACGCTACGATCGTGAACTCAAGGACATTTTTGCCCTTCAGGATGAAATTACCGGGGATATCGTGACGGAACTGGACGTCAAGTTGATCGAAGGTGAGCAAGCGCGCGAATGGCGCAAATCCACAGACGATCCAGAAGCCTATGATTACTTTTTGCGCGGACGTGCCGCCCATCTCCGTTTCACTCAAGAGGACAACGCTCTTAGTAGGCCACTGCTCGAGAAAGCCATTGAGTTGGACCCAGAGTTTACCAAGGCAATAGTCCAACTCGGGTGGAATTATGGTGTCGAAGCGGAGACCGCGTGGGGTGAGTTCCCGTCAAATTCCTGGGAACGGGCTCTCGAATTGGCTAATCGGGCAATTGCCTTGGACGATACCTTTGGCGAAGCTCACAGTCTTTTGGGCCTCATCCAGATCAGCCATATTGGAGATACCGAACTGGGAGTCGCTGAATTGGAGAAGGCAGTCGCTCTCAATCCGAATAGCGCACTGTCCGCCGCGCTTTTGGGGGGCTATTTGGGTTTGCGGGGCAAGTCGGGACGCGCGCTGGAGATGGTGAAGAGGGCCATACGGCTTAATCCTTTCCCGCCAAATTGGTTTTACAACGCCTTGGGAAATGCCTACTTATTTGCCGGCCAATATGACGAGGCCATAACGGCCTTCAAGGAATGCATATCCCGCATCCCAAATTTCATGCCGGCCCGCGTTTCCCTCGCCGTGGCCTATTTGGAAACAGGAAACCAGCAGGAGGCCCGTAAGCAAGGAAGGGAAGTACTCAGGATCAATCCCCAATTTACCCCTGAGAACTTTATGTTCGCCAAAAGCGATCCCGCACTGGGTGAGCGAATGAAAATCCTCTTCGATAACTTGCAATGACGTAAAGCCTTACCTGCCCCAATAGCCAATTAGTAAACGTTTAGGAACCCACGTATCGGCTCCCCGCGATGATATTTCCAGTGCGAAAAGGGATGATATGATTTTTTCAAAAATTCAGGAAAAATTAAGAAATCAGCGGATGGCTGTCTTCAGCCTAAGCAGTGCTCACGAAAATAAAATTATATGTTTAGGTATCATTGTTTTTTGGTGGCTTTTTTGGTTATTCAACGTGATCGATAAGTTCATAGGCGGTAAAACGTTTCTATGGGCGGGAAAAGACCGATACGCTCAGCTCGTAGCCTATTTCTCCTTGATCGGCGTCGACAATTCAGTCGTCATATTCGCCTCATTATTCATCACTACCCTTTTAGAGGTCCTCGCACTTCTTTTTGCAACTTTTGCGCTGGCATACTGTATTGCTGGGAACAAAAAGATTGCGCACGGAGCGCTTTTTTTGACCATTCTAACCTCCTTGGCGATATTCAGCCTCTTCGCAATTGGAGATCAAGTGTTTGGCGATCGGTTCGAGCTAATGGAACATACCTTATATTGGATAGCATTCGTATTTTCGTGGTTTCTTTACACACAGCACGAACGAGACGTATACTCGTGATAGCTGCTGAATGATCAATATATAATATGTAATCGCTCGATATATTTTCCGCTTCGGCCAAATCATATAAAAATTCCCCTGTCCGAACTTAAACGCACCATCGTACACGGGTACAAGTTGGAACTTAGTACGAAAATGATCTGGGCTACTATTGCGATTGCTCTGGCTTTGCAGATACTTGGGCCTATGGAAAGAGTTGGGGATATTATTGCTGAAATCGGAAATCTCAGGATGGAGTGTTCGAGGCCTCATCCGCCGCACGAGGCTCTGAGCCATGGCGGATGGATCGAATTGAAATGTTCCGGCAGCCTTCAGTAGCCGCCAGACTCGGTTGATGAGAGGAAAACAATGAAATCCGTTACTCGTGCAATTGACCAATTTATTGCCAAGGACTATATACCAACTATTTTGCGAGTTGCCTTGGGTCTGATTTTCATCATCGGCGGATTCAAACTTGCTTTTCATGCCGATCCAGCCGCTCTGGCGGCCGGCTATACGGACCCGGCATCGGGGTGGATATCGCCAGTGTTTGTGGAGCTGATTAATAATACATTGCGCATGGAGGTTAGCTTATTTCTGCAGATTCAGGGATGGATCGAAATGTTGTTGGGCCTCGCGCTCGTGTTTGGAATCTTCACCTCCGTTGTCGCGATTATCGTGGGACTGCTTTACTGGTCGTTTACGATTGCCAACCCGGTGGCGGGGCAAATTCGGTTGAGCCGCGATATCGCCTTGATGGGTCTATGTTTCGCACTGGCCCTTGCCGGCTCCGGCGCCTTGAGCCTGGACCGGTGGATTGGCCATGCCCCGAATAGATTGGGCGAGCGAAAAAATGCAATATTGCTCCTGATCCGGCTCAGCCTGGCCTATACTTTTCTGGCAAGCGCCATATTCACGGGGGGCGCTCTGAGCAATCATTTGAACTCCACGCTTCCCTTGCCCCTTGTCTTCCTGCTGGGGCTCCTGCTCGCCGTGGGGATATTCCCGAAATGGATTATGGGGATTGCGTTTCTTTGGATGCTCTATCTCATGCCGGTGAATCTGTTCGAAAAAGGATTTTACATGGGGCTTGACTCGGTCAAGAGGGAGCTTGGGTTTTTGGCCGGCTCCCTGGTTTACATGCTGGTGGCCTTTGTCTCCGGCCAAGACCGCTGGGCCTGGCCGAGACCCCGGGCGGGCTGAATAAGCTGAATTACAAATTTCCAACGGGCTGAATAAAGTTGCGCACGGACCATCCCCAGGGAGCGCGGGCCCGCCTGAAACCCCTGGAGCCGTTAAATCCGTGTGGGCCTTATGGACCTGCTTCTCGGTAAATTAATGATAGGACAAGGGGAGGTAGGATAGCGGCTTACAGCAAATAGAATAGAAACTCATACGGACCAATCGTATGAGTTTCTAATTTGGAAAATTAACACAAGCGGGAAAATGATGATAATGATTTAGAAATTATTGTCTATGGTGTTTTATAGTTGCCTTGAAACGCTACAAATCCTTGAAAAGTCCCCGGTGCTGCTGCTTTTACATTAGTGGTTTGATAGGTCCCACGACCTGTAATGCCATCATATTTACCCGTGCCGTTCACGAATTTGTAAGTCGCGTCACTTCCAACTCCTAATGTTCCTTTGGCTATTGCTCTGAATGTGACCGTATCTCCGTCCATATCTGTAAATGTGCAATACCCCGATCCTTCCGTTGATGGCATTTTAGGGACTTCTATGGAGAAGGCGCAGTTAAAAGACATATTATCGAATATGCCACTGCCCGCGTCGTTCTTTGTAGCACCATAGAACTCCGCAAGTATGAACTTTGGGGCCTCGCCTACCATATGTGTTTTTAAGACGGTGCCACTAAATCCGCCAGTACCAGAAAAATCGCCTCCCGCGGCGTTCAAACCTTGTGACGGTATTGTCAATCCGATAATCAAAGTAAAGCAAAGGCAAAGGACCATGGATATATTCTTCAACATTTTTCTCTCTCCTATTGGAGTGTTTTCCATCGTTGACTACGGGAATACGGGGAAAATACAACAACAAAATCGGTAAAAAGTCAATAGGCGAGATTTCCTCAGAGGGAACCATCTCACCATCGCCTATATACAGGCCAATACCGGTAATTCACGGCCATGGGCTGGGCGGAGTGGGCGGCATCGGCTATAATGATGGTGTTTGGAAGATACTACGGGCGGTCCAAGCATGTCCCCTTTTGGCCAGAAATCGGACAAATTGCAAATCGAACCCATTGGGGCGCTAGACCTAGAGGCAAACGGCCCTGCGCGAGTTTTCTTCCATTTTCTGACGGACATAGCCGGTCAATTTAGCGCGGCAGTAGGCACGCACCCGGCAACGGCATTGGGCATGGGGTTCGCCGCTGATCGATTCGGCCG
>JACZRV010000032.1 GCA_022574555.1 SAR324 cluster bacterium | reverse complement strand
CACGAACGAGGAAGTCGATGGTCCAAGCAAGTGAATGCCAGGGGCCGTGGAAGTCAGCGGTAGCCTCCAGTGAGCCTGTGGCGTCGGTGCTAAGCCCTGCGTTCGAGACAAGCCTGGAGACGTCTAGGTCGGTTGCCTCGGCGTGAAGGGTGAACGGCCAATCGGACGGCGAACCGCCCTCTTCGATCGATGCCGTGGCGGAAAATTCAATCGAGCCGGTCCCGTCCGCGGCACGCCCGTTGCGGACAACCAGCCGTCCGCCGAGCAACTCCACGCTAGCTGCCAGACGCTTCCAACGGTAGTCCCGATACCGAATCGCTCCAGTCGACACGTCCGCCTCAACTTGTACATCAGCGAACGGAATCAGGCCGGTCGGGCTCGAAAGGATCATGGTCACCGTAGTCGCACCTTCAAGAGCGAAGGGGAGCGGACCAGCGGAGTCGTCAACTGCGGCGAGCAACGCCTCAACATCTCGATGGCTATCTGCCCGGATGTCGAGCACCACTTCGGCTGGCTCCGAAGCGCTCAGGGTTCCGCTGGCCGGGTCGCTGACCACGGTAAAGGTCAGCGAATCGCCATCGGCGTCGGTGGCGCTCAGGGTGATGTCCACCGGCGTGTCCTTGGCGGTGGCTATGCTAATGTCCACGGCCACTGGCGCGGTGTTGGTGCCGGTATCGCCGCCGCTATCCCCCTGGAATTCGGGAATCTGCTTCGAACCCTGCTTGGCCTCTTCCAGGCACGCGGTCAGCAGCAGGGGCAGAATCGCCATCGCGATGAAATGCCGCAGCTTCATTTTATACTCCCTGTGTCGCATCAGGTCACCAGCGGGCGGCCAGGGCGATGCCCACACCCCCTTGCGGCCGGATCAGCGGCACGATGACCAGGGCCGCTTCCACCTCGGGGGCGGGGTCGAAATAGATCCAGGCCGCCAGGCCCAGTAATGCGGCGGAGGCCAGGTAACCCACCAGCGCATTTTGCTGGTGGTCGTCGGCCTTGGCCTCCTCTTTCTTGATGGCTGCGGTTTGGGCGTCGAAATCGGCCTGGGTCAGGTCCGAGCCGTCCCCCAGGTCCGCAAGCAGTTTGGATTGCTTGGCGTTGCTGTCGTCCAAGGACTGGGATTCGGTGAAGCCATAGGCGCCCAGCAGCAATCCCCCCGCCAGAGCGGAGCCCCACTTCCAGCGCCACGGGGCCAGGACGGCGTCGAGCTCATCCTGGCGTGCGGCCTCCGCCAAGCGGGCCTGGGCGGCGGGCGCCGGCGGTGCCGGGGAAGCGGGCGCCTGGCCGCCCAAGTCGATGGCCACGATGGCCGCGAAGAGGGTGTAGACGGTGTCGTTCAATTGAGAAATGGAGCAGCCCTCGCAGGTTTCCGCTTTGACGAGCTTGTCGTCGGCCCGCACCAAGGTCAGGGTCAATTGGTTGAAGTCCCCTTCGCGGATGATCTGCAAGACGAACAGGCGATCGACCTGCAAGTAGTCCTGGATGGCCCGGATGCACTGTTCCTCGGTGCACTCGTCGGCCTCCAGTTCCGCAAAGGCGCGTTCCTCGGCCTCGGCGTAGTCATCCTGGGAAACCAACTGGTAAGAGCCGGTCAACAGGGATTCCAGGCTGTTGAAGACGATGCGCTGCTGGGCGGTGGAAATATCTCCCAGGGACGCCACCGGGGCCACGGCGGCGTCGGGCTTGGTTTCCTGGGCCACCAGGGAAGGCACCAGCGCCCAGAAAAACAGGCAGACGGCGGCCAAAACCCGGCCGTTGAAAATTTCGTGTAACTTGGGGTTCTCCACCCTATCCCCCGGCAGATGTAACGGACGCCGAATTTGGTGCCGATGACGAATGGATATCAGATAACGGGCTTAAGGTGAAGAACGCCTTAGATTTGTGAGCCGGCGCGCGGAATCTAAAGTGCGCGCGCCGCGGTTCAGGTGCGCCGCCGTAACCAGCGCCGCGTGCGTCTTCCCAGTCCCAGGGCCAGCAGGGTCAACAGAACGCCCAGCACGAAAGCCACCGTCGGACGCGCGATGGGGTCCGAGTCCCACCAGACCCGAAATGCCCGGTGCCATCGCTCCGCGGTGCTCAAGGTCGAGACGACGGGATTGCGCAGGGTCATCAGCCACTCGGCCAAAGCGGCGATATCCCGCTGGGAAAGCTTCAGGTTGGGCATCTGCGCATCGGCCTGGTCGAAGCGCGGGTCCTGCAAGCGCAGCTCGATCCAGCGCTGCACGCGCGCCTCACCGTCGAGATGCAGCAGGTCGCCCAGGGCCGGGGTTTGGCGGCTTGCCACCGCATCCGGGCCATCGGCCAGTGCCCGCAGCCGGGCTTCATAGGCGGGATTGTGCAAACGCTCCAGCAAGCGATCGACCAACTTGTCCAGGGCCGGTCCCCTGTTGCCACCCAGGCCGTCCACCCTGTGGCAGCCATCGCAGCCCTTGGACTGGAACAGATCCCCGCCAGACAACATCCGCACATCGCGCCGCGCGCCTTCGCGGCGTACCACTCGCAGCAGCCAGGTTTGGCCGGTATCGTCCGGCAACATACCGGAAAAGTAGAGTCCATCCGGCCCCTCGGCGATGGGCACCAGTATCTGGTGGTAGCTGCCCAGGAAGGACACTACGGTTCTCGGCCGGTCCAGCAGCCCCCAACCGGGGCGCAC
This sequence comes from SAR324 cluster bacterium, assembly GCA_022574555.1. GTDB lineage: Bacteria > SAR324 > SAR324 > SAR324 > JACQKK01 > JACZRV01. The sequence goes on along the minus strand of JACZRV010000032.1, from coordinate 30,183 downwards.
CCGGATGCGGGTAATCGTGATATTGCCCCGCCGGCTCGGCCCCGGGTCCAGGGGGTTACCGCCCTGGGCTACCAGCACGCTGCCCCGCCAGCGCGGAAACGTGGATGCCTGGTCCAGGTGGATCATCCCCGCCGGTCCGACCGAGTGGCGCCAATACCAGATGCCGCCCGCACCGATACTGATGCCTTTGCCATCCCACAAGTAGTTCATACCAGCCACCACCTCGATCAGGCGGTCCTGGCCCGGCCCGTTATCGGCGGCATAGAGCACACCTGTGCGGGTCAGCGCGATGGCGAACGGATTGCGGAGTCCATAGGCATAGATGTAGTTGGTGACCGCCTCAGGATCGCTGGAGTTGTAGAAGGGGTTATCCTGGGGCGCACTGCCGTCCAGGTTCATGCGCAGAATCTTGCCGCTGGGGTTGTCCAGGCCCTGCGCCCGATGCGGTTCATCCGCATCGCCCACGCCCACATACAGTGTGCTGTCGGGGGCGATCACGCATTTTCCCACCTGGTGCGACACCGCGGAGGTGAACCCTGCAAAGGGCGCCTCGATCTCGATCCGGCGCGCCGGCCGGAGGCCAAAGCGGCGCCCATCGTGCTCGAAGCGGACGATCCTGTTGTACAATGCGGCATTCTTCCAATAGATCGTCGTGGCGAACAAATATCCGTTGACGGGATCGAGGCAGATCCCCGCCAAGCCCAGCTCGCCGCGGGTCTGCGGCAATTCGACGGGTGGCTGGTAGCCCTGGAGATCGTCGGCGTAGACGTGCACGCTGCCATCCCGGGTCACGACCTTGATGGTGCCGCGCAGTTCCGCCACGTAGTATAAGGGGTCGCCGGGCGCCTCGCCCGGATGGGGAACGAAGCGGATATCCGATGGCAGTGCCCAGCCGCTGCTCACCGCTTCCACTGCGTAGCCAGACGCGGCTTGCCAGTCCGCCGCGCCCCCCGGGAACGCAGGGTGCGACGATGCCGCTAGCAGGATTGCCGTCAGGACGGCAATGCACGGGCCCCGGCCCGCTCCCGCCCCAACATTGCCTATTGCCTTGGCCATTACGGTGCTCATTACGGTGCCCATTACGGTGCCCATCGCGGCGCCATTCCCTAAAGGTCCCCTGCCGTAGGAGCGGGTGGGCACGATCCATCTGTCCTCGCCCGCCCGCGATCCGTTTGCCCCTTGGGCCGCTGGCTGGCGCCGAGGCGCCGTCCCGCACTCCAGGCCGCTTACCAATGGATTACCAAAAGCGGGCACCGGAACTTGTGACGATGAATCGCCGGGTCTGATACCAGTGAATTGTGATGACTTGATTTATTTTACAAATTGGGGAGCGATGCTCATTTTCGGCCATACTCTTGCGCGGCGCAACGCTGCCGGTGCGAAGCCTCTTTGGCCGCGAGCCAGCACCGGGCCATCGCGTACTGGAAACCGCGTGAGGGATCGAACCGGCGGGCGCTGGTTGCCCGGGCGGGCGGGCTGCGCCATCTGCCGACAGACGGTACGGCAGCACGCCCCCTTGCGTGGAGTCGAAGGTGTGCGCGACGGCGCGATCAGCGCGAAGCGGTGACGATGAGCGGCACCTCCTCCTCGGCTTTGATGGTAAAGACCCTACGCAGCTTTTTGTTAATTCTCAAGTAGTAGTTCCCCACCGGCAGCAGCAGGGATTTGCGGCGGTCCTTGTCGGTGTAATAGGTGTGCCAGAGCCCCTTGGCTTTGCGCAGCCTGAACGCGGTCCGGTCCGGATAGCCGAAGATATCGATACTTGAAATATCCAGGTTCAGAACACCATGCCGCCCTTGGGGTGCCTTGGACAAATCGAGGGCGATCACAGAGTCCGGGGTAACTGCACGGCGCAAGGCTTCCATGATCTCGGCGATCATGTAGTGGATCCGGTCCAGGAATCTTTTGTCGTCGAGAGCGCGGAAATGCTCGAAGTCCACGTTCACCCGTTTTGAGGCCACCACTCGCAGCACCTCCACAGGTATATCGAGCGAGAGCAGGGTGGCCGGCATATCGCGGCGCACCACCTGGCCATCGCAATCGACGAACTCCAGCACCAGCTGCTTGCCCGAGCGAATACGGGCCGGGTTGAACACGTTCTTCTGCCAGAAATCCAGCCGGCTATCCACGCCTTCGACGGTGGCGTAGTCGTACACATTGGAGAGAAACAGGGCACGCTGGCCGATCAACGAGGTGAGGTAGATCAGTTTCAAGTCCTGATTGACGATCCCCGCATTGACCAACGCGTGAAAGGCGGCCTTGTCGTAAGGGGCCAGACGCAGCACCTGGTAGGCGGTGCGCTCCAGTTCAACCGCCGAACCGCAATATTGCTCCGCTTTCATCAGATCGTTGAGCTTGGCCTCCAACTCGTGCAACCCGGCCTGAGAATCGTCGTCGCCGATTTTCCGATAGTCCGTGAGCCCATCGGGCTCGTCCGAGGATTCCTCCAGCGCAGAGAGATCTTTCTCCAGGTCGTATTCTTCCCCCAGATCGAGATCCTCGTCCTCTGCCAGATCCTCCTCCACGACCCTGGCCACCTCGTCTTTCTCTTCCTTTTCCGCCAGGATCACCTCCAGGGGGTAGACCATGAGATTGATCACTTTGCCCACGGAACCGGTGGCGATCACTTTGCTGTCCGGGCTGAGGGCCATGGTCACGATTTGATTGCGCTGACCTGCCACCGTGCGCAGAAATTTCCCCGTCTGCACGTCCCAGAGCTTGACGGTCTTGTCCCGCGAAACCGAAATGATGGAACGGCCGTCGATGGAGAAGCGGATGGCGCTGACGATGAAGTCGTGGCCTTTAAACGTGTAGACCTCGCTGCCGTCTTTGGGATTCCACACGCGAATGGTGCCGTCCTTCGAGGCCGAGGCGAGGTAGAGGCCCTGCGGATCGAACTGCAGGTCTTCAATACCCCCTTCGTGACCCTTGAGCGTATGGACCAGCTTGCCGCTGGGATAGCTCCAGACGCGAATGATTTTGTCACCGCTCCCCGTGGCGAACACCGAGCCGTCCCTGGAAAACGCCACTGCCGTCACCTGGTCGATATGACCGGCGATGCGCTTCACCGGCGTACCGCCTCGTGTGTCCCATAGGATCCACGTTTTGTCCGAACCGCCGGAGAGCAGCCGCGCATCCCGGGGATGGAATGCGATCGCGTTGACCTTCCCTTTGTGGCCCTTGAGCTGCTTGGTCACCTTGCCCGATTGCGTATTCCAGATGCGCACGGTGCCATCGGTGCCGCCGGTCGCGAATTCCCTGTCTCCCGGCGCGAAACGCACCACCTGCACCACGTGGTCAGGGGAAGGAAAGGCCTTGATCACCTTGCGTTGCGAGAGATCCCAGATGCGGATGGACTTGTCCTGCGAGCCGGAGATCAGGTAGCGCGGGTTGGAGGCGAAGTCCATGGAAACCAGCGATTGCGTATGGCCTTCCAGTGCGGCGAGGAACGCCGATTTGTCCAGCTTCCACGTACGCGCGCGGTCCTTGTCGTATGCGGCGATCAGCCGCCGCCCGCTGACGCTGAGATTGATGGCGCTGATCGGACCTTCGACCAGGGTCAGCTCTTGCAGAATGGTCTGCGTGGCGATATCCCAGATGAAAATGGACTTGTCCAGGGACGCCGTGAGCAACCACTCCTCATTGGGGTGAAACTCGAAGTCGGTCACCGCGCGCTTATGTCCTACCAGGGTGGCCGAATTGGGATTCTCCTTTTCCCGCCAGCGCCAAAGCTTCACCGTGCCGTCCGCTGAAGAGGAGGCCAGCAGGTCGGGCTTGAAGTGAAACTTGACGGCGGTGATGGCCCCGATGTGGCCGCCCAGATTGGCCACCTGCTTGCCCTTTTTCCAATCCCATACGCGCACCGACTGATCCCGTCCGCCCGTGGCCAGGTGCTTACCGTCCGGGTGAAGCGCCAGGGCGGTCACTCGGCCTTGGTGGGCCTCTATGGTGGTGATCAACTTACCGGATTCGGTATCCCAGACGGCGACGGTGCCGTCGTTGGCGCCGGAAAACAAAATGGCCCCTTCCGCATCCGTGGTCAGCGCACTCGTGGGAGCGTTCTGCCCCTCGAACGACGCCCCCGATGTTCCCTTGGAAATGTCCCAGGCCATCACCAGGTTGTCCCGCCCGCCGGTGAAGATGACCTCTTCCTTGGGGTGATAGATGGCGAGGGTCGCCTTGTGATCCCCGGTGCGGATGTTCTTCACTGCGCGGCTGGTTTCCACCTCCCAGATGCGAATCGAGTTGGTGGCGCCCAGAGTGACCATGAACCGCTCGTTGGGCGAATAGAGGACATCGTGCACCGTGCCCTTGGGCAGACGAAGGGTGTATTCGATGATATACTCTTCTGCGACGGGCGACTGCTGGGGCTGAGCCGTATTGGGAATGGACAACCAGATCAGCAGTCCCACCATGATGGCCAGCACCAGATGAGCTTTCGATCTCCGCCTGTTTGCGGCCCAATCCGGCAATACCGCTGATAATACCGCTGATAATACCGCCGGCAATACCGCGGGTCGTTCCGCGGATCGTGAATCCTGGGGCATGACTTTTACCTTGTGTGGGGCAGGCCGTCGGCCGCTTGCAGGCAGCCCTTTCGCCGGGTGGACTATTGGCGTGGCCAAGGCGATTTTCGTGTAACGAATTTCGTGTAACATTATGCCAGAAACAAGCCAGAGCCGTCCATCTGGCCCATTCAGTCCACGCGGTCCATAACCCATGGCGCAACTTAGGCGCGGTCCGGGCGCCACCCGGCCGGGAAGAATTTATCAGGCGGGTGACCAAATCGAAATTTGCAAAACATGTGGGGGAACGAGTCCACCCGCGCCCCCAATTTAGGCGATGTAATTAAGATCGCGGTATCACCCAGATCAAAAATTGGCCGAATATTTTCTATAGATTGAAACCAAATCCAATAGGGGCCCAGGGAAAACCGCTCCAGGCTGGGGAATATTGTGGGGATTTCAAAGGTGTAAAACCCCCGAGGCCACCGGAGGCAATGGGTCACAGGCCTTACTATAAACGGCAGAAATCCGTAGGGGTTTACGCCGAGCCCGGATTGTGAGAGGAAAGCCGAGGTTCCTTTGCGTTCTGAACCTGGCCACTGGAAGTGGGGCACCCGCCCGGCAGTAATCTATCGAACGACTATGAATTATCAAATCGAACCAAATAAAAAGCGATGAGCGAAACCGGCGCCACAGGGGATATTAACGATCCGAAAATGCCGATCATGGCCCATTTGGAAGAGCTGCGCAAACGCATGATCATCTCCCTTTTGGTGCTGATCGCGTTTTTTCTGGTCGCTTTCTACTTCAGCAAGCAGATCCTGGCCTTCGTCGAGGCGCCGGTGCTGAAACACGTCGGGCATCTCCAGTTCGATACCCTTACCGACCCATTCTTCACCCATCTCAAGGCCAGTTTTTTTGCGGCGCTATTCGTGGGCTTCCCGCTCATTCTGGGCCAGATGTGGCTCTTCATTCGGCCGGGGCTTTTCAAGAAGGAAAAGCAGGTCATGTGGCCGTTTCTGTTGCTTTCCTTTCCGTTGTTCATCGGGGGGGCGCTGTTTCTTTACATCGTGGTCTATCCGTTCGCGATCGATTTCCTGATCAATTACGACGATACCCTCGTACCGTCGCTGCGGGTGGGTGATTATCTGTCGTTCACGGTGCGCCTGCTGATCGTATTCGGCATGGTCTTCGAGATGCCCCTGGTCTCGCTATTTCTGACCCGCTTGGGGGTGATCAGCGCCGAATTTCTTTCCAAGGGCCGGCGCTATGCCATCGTGATCATTTTCCTCGTCGCGGCCGTGCTTACCCCACCGGACGTCTTCACCCAGATCCTGCTCGCCGGGCCGCTGATCGTGCTCTACGAAATCAGCATCATCGTCGCCCGCCTGGCCCGCAAGCGGAATTGAAAGTACTCTTGAGGAGCTGAATCGTCATTCCCGTTAAGGGGGGGCGGGGCGATCCACGTGGTGATCATGCTCACCCCGGCGAGACCGGTAACCGTTCCGCCGATGGTGTAGACTTCCACCAGGCCGATGTCCTCGTCCCCGCCTGCGCCACTATCCGCACAGCCGGCCAGTGCCAGCATCATCCCCATTGCGAGAATCAACACTGCGGGAATCAGCACTGCGGGAATCAGCACTGCGAGAATCGGAGGCCAGTTCATGACGGCCCCTTTATCCCGCATGCAAGTCACCCATGTATTCAAATTTCACCACGATTGCTGGAAGTTCCCGCAGACACAATACACGAATCAGAAAATCATTACACCTTTCCGTAAGAAAACAATCCGTCTAAAAAAATACACTTGTAATATCAGTGTGACTTGGAGATAAGACGATCGATCAACACGACGAGAAATCGCGTGGGTTTGCAGGCAGTACCCTCACGGGAGACCGGCTATCCCGCCTCTTTTGACGCGGATTCCTGCGGGGCATCCACCCCATGAAAGGCGCGGTAGATCTGCTCGGCGACCTTGGCCGGCAGGCCCGGCGCGTCGCAGAGTTCTTCCAGTCCGGCTTCCTTGACCTTTTTGAGCGAACCGAAGTGGCGCAGCAGCTCGCGGGTGCGCTTGGCACCGATACCGGGAAGATCTTCCAGTTCCGAGTGCAGGGCTCTTCTGCCACGGAGATTGCGATGGTAAGCGATCGCGACGCGGTGGGATTCGTCGCGGATGCGCTGGAGGAAATGAAGGGTGGCGCTGTTTCTGGCCAGATGGATCTCATTTTTCAGCCGCGGTTTGACCACGTATTCCAGGTCGTGGGGACCGGCTCGTGGCCGGCCGCGTGTCCGGCGCTTTTCCGAGCGGCCTTTGGCCAAGCCGATCAGATCGACCTGGGTCAACGAGATTCCCAGGGCAGCGAGCACATGGGCGGCTGCATTCACTTGGCCCTTGCCACCGTCGATCAGGATCAGATCCGGCAGGGGCTGCTCGCCGTTGATGGCCCGTTTGTAGCGGCGGGTGAGTACTTCTTCCATGGACCTGAAATCGTCCGGCCCTGCCACCTCCCTGATCTTGAATTTCCGGTACGCTTCCTTGTGGGGGCGGTTGTCCTCCCAGGCGACCATCGAGGCCACGGTGTGGGCGCCGGCGATGTTGGAGACGTCGAACGCCTCCACCCGGCGCGGCGCGCGGCGCAAGCGCAATCTGGTCTGCACCTCCTTCAACACGGCCTCATCACTGATCCGGTGGGCCATGCGATCCTTGAGCGCGTTGCGGGCGTTGTCTTCGGCCATGCGCACCAGACGACGCTTGCCGCCTTGCTTGGGCACCAGGATGCGCACTTTGCTCCCCTTCTGGCGCGAAAGGAATTCGGCCATCACCTCTTGATCCTCATAGGCGCAGGGCACCAGCACTTCCTTGGGCAGCAGCACCGCCGGGCGAGTATAGAGCCGGCCCAACACGCCTTTGACCACATCGCTGTCCGACCGGCCTTCGGTGCCTTCGAGAAAGAGACAATCCGTACCGATGAGCCGCCCGTTGCGGATGAAAAGCACCTGCACCGCGGCGAAGTGGGATTCGCGATGCACCCCGAATACGTCCTGCTCGGCACTGAGGCCGGGAACGAGCACCTGCTGCTTTTCCATGGTGCGGCGTATGGCGCGGATGCCGTCCCTCAGCCGCGCGGCTTCCTCGTAGTTTTGCTTTTGAGCACAGATATTCATCTCCGCATCGAGCCGGGCCAGCAATTCCCGGTGGCGGCCCATGAAAAACAGCCGTACCTGATTGACCACCTGGCGGTACGCCTCGGGGTCCACCGTGCCTCGGCAGGGGGCCATGCACCGGTTGAGCTGAAAATTGATGCACGGGCGGTAGGTGCGAGTGCCGTCCAGCTTCATCTTGGAAGTGCGCAATTTGAAGACGCGATGGAGCATCTTCAGGGTCTCGCGCGCCAGCTTGACCGAGGGATAGGGCCCATAATATTCGGCGTTCTTTTCCAGCTTTTCCCGTACCAGAAACAGGCGCGGGTAAAGCTCGTTGACGGTGAATTTGAAGAAGGGGTAGGACTTATCGTCCTTGAGGTTGATATTGTAGCGGGGTTGATTTTTCTTGATCAGGTTGGCTTCCAGGAGCAGCGCTTCGCCTTCGTTTCCGGTCTGGAATATCTCGATATCCCGCACCAGGTTGACCATGGCGGCGATGTGCGGGGGATGGCTGGTTGAGCGCTGGAAATAGGACCGCACGCGGTTGCGCAGGCTCTTGGCCTTGCCCACGTAGAGCACACGGCCCTGGTGGTCCTTGTGCAGGTAGACACCCGGCGCATCGGGCAGGCCGTCTACCAGGTCGCTCAGATGGGGGAACATGGACCCTTTTTACGTTTTGACACGTTCCCCTAATTCGCACACACTGCGGGGAAGGGAAGATCGCCGGTGCCGCGGAGGCGGACCGGTATTGCGTGCTGCGAGGATGTGACATGGTATCCCAATCGGCCAGGGCCGGCAATGGCGGTATCACTGGCATGGGCCACGGGACGAGGGCCGGCGCCGTGCCGCAAGCAGCGCTCCAGGCATCCATGATCCATCGGCAACATCTGCTGGCGGGCTGGGTGGCATGGGCAGCCACGGTGATGCTGGTGGTGGCGGTGTTGGCGAACGGCTCGTCTGTTTGGGCCACAGACATGATGCTCGACGACGAGAGCGACCCCAGCTATACAGCCTACGGATGGACATTTCTCGGCTTGACCTTGGTATCGGCGGCGGTCGCCGCGCAAAGTATCACGGATTCCCAGGATTCGTTGGACAAGGCCAGCAAGAGCTTCAAGCAATACAAGGGGGCCACGGCCGAGGCGGATGTGACGAAATACCGCGATAGCACGGAAAAGCATCACGAGGACGCCAAGTCCGCGGAGGACCGAGCCAATTTGGCGGTGTTGCTGACGATCCTCTTTGGCGCCGCTTCCTATTATTCCTTCTCACCGGAAAGTGGCCTGGACTTCTCGTTGATGACGTCGTCGACCCACGTAATCTGGCGCGTGCGGTTCTAAACGCTCGATCGGCCTCTCGCGCAGTGGCGGGTTGCCGCATGTTTCCGATTCGCGGGATGTGCCCCCATGCAAAATCTGGAAATTGATCTGCCGGGGCAGCGGTACCCGATCCGCATCGGCGCTGGCATTCTGGCAGCGCATCTGCCCGCGATGGTGGGTGATCTCGCCCGCGAACTGGTGGTTGTGGTCACCAACGACACCGTTGCGCGGCTGTACCCGGACAAGATCGAGGCGGCATTGGCCAAATTGCCCGTTAAGGTCGCAACGATATCGATCCCCGACGGCGAGCAGTACAAGACGTTCGATACCCTGGTGGGGATCTACGACAAGCTGATGGAATTCGAAGCCAATCGGCACACGGTGCTGATCGCCTTCGGCGGCGGGGTCGTGGGAGATATCGCCGGGTTGGCAGCGGCCACTTTCATGCGCGGAATTCCACTCGTTCAAGTACCCACCACGCTGCTGGCTCAGGTAGACAGCAGCATCGGAGGCAAAACCGCGGTCAATCATCCCCGAGGCAAGAACGCCGTCGGCGTTTTCAAACAGCCCAAGGGGGTGCTGGCCGATCTGGAGTTTTTGTCCACCCTGCCACCGCGCGAGCTGCGGGCCGGATTGTTCGAACTGATCAAGCACGCGATCATTGCCGACAGGGATCTGTATCAATATCTGGAAGACCGGAGCGACCGGTTTGCAAGCCGCGACTGGGACTTCTGGGAGTCCGCCATCTCCCGTTCGTGCCGGGTCAAGACGCGCGTCGTGGAGCAGGACGAGCAGGAAGGCGGCCTGCGGGCAGTGCTCAACTTCGGACATACTCTGGGCCACCTGATCGAAACCCATACGCAATACTCGTCGTATCTTCATGGGGAGGCTGTGGGGGTGGGGATGCTTTTTGCCGCGTTCGCTTCGCGGGAATGGGGCATTCTGCCAGATGAGGGATTTCAGCGGATACGACGCCTGTTGCAGCCGCTGATCGCACCCGTGACGCTGCCGCCCCTGGACGACGATATCTTTACCCGCCTGCTCTTGCACGATAAGAAATCCAGCGCTGGCGCCCTGCGATTCATCGCGCTGCGCGGGCTGGGCGACGTGTTCATTCGCGAGGGAACCACCCCGGCGGAACTTTGGCCCCTGTTCGAGCGATTCACGGGAGCCATGCCGGAGGTATGCCGGATCGCGCCGGTTTTCTAGGGTGATGGGACTTGGCCGGTAAGAAACACACATTCCTGGAACGGGTGGCCAACCTGGAGACGAGCCGCGAGGCCGATCCTCCATTCGACCGGATGGTGAAGCGGTCCGCAATCTCCGCCGATCCCGGTCTATATCCCCGCCTGTTCGACGCGTTGGTGGGACACCTTCTGGTCTGGTACGGGCTGCCGGCCAGCAAGTCCGCGGCCCAATGGGAATGGGCACCCCTGTACCGCCTGGAACGGGAAATCGACCCCCACTATTTCGTCCAGCGCCAAATCTCGGATCGGCTGGCGGAATGCCCCCCCTTGGACCCGGAGCGCAGCAAGGCCATCTCCGGGATACTCGCCGCATATTTCCGCTGGCGCCGGCAAGGGCTTCGCACCACCGGCCCCGAACCGCTCGTTTCCCTGGAAGATTGCGAAAATTGGTGCGCCATTTTTCCATCCTCCATGGCGTGGCAGGCCCTGGACGTTTTGCGCGCCGTGGGATTGTACCCCCTCGGCAGTGCGGCCGCGTACCGTGCCCATCGGCGATTTAGCGATGGCGCATTCACGCCCGACTACTCGCCGTCGACGCTGCGTCAGTGGCAAGCCGAATGCGTGGCGCTCTCTGAAATCACTGGGTTGGAGGCCCATCGCTACGATTTCATGGCGGCCGCATTCGCCGAGGAGTTTCACCCCCTGGGCCTGGAAGGCACCTGCGGCGAGATTCCGCGCTGCGATGTCTGTTTGCTGCGCCGCCATTGCGCCTGGGCCGCCTCGGAACATCACTCCGATGCAGGCCCTTTGGAGTTATTGGCCCAGGTGCGCCGCGGCGGCCTGCAAGATTTGCCGACGGGGGCATTGCTGCGAGTGTTCCTGGAACCGTTGGACGGCGCACAGGGAATCGAGCAGTTTCTCGAGTCCGGCTCCTTGCGCCGGCTGGCTGACCGGACGCTGGCCGAGTTGGAAGAGCTGGTGGGGCGGGAGGGTGGCCGGCCGGAACGGCTCAAGGTGCTGTTCGAAATATGCCGGCGGTTCAATGAGGATCGCATAGTCGCTGGCGACACCATTCGCGGGGCTGCGGACGTCTTCGCCCATTTCCGGATCCGCATGCGGGATATCAAGCAGGAGCAATTTTTCCTGATCATGCTGGACGCCAAGCGGCGCCTGCTGGGGGAAGTGACGGTGAGCCAAGGCACATTGGACCACACCCCGGTGCATCCGCGGGACGTTTACGCGCCGGCGATCCGTGAGCGGGCGTCGTCAGTGTTGATCGTTCACAATCATCCCACTGGAGACCCCACACCTTCCAAGGACGACATCAACGTCACCAAACGATTGGCCGACGCCGGAGCAGTGATCGGCATTCCCCTGCTGGACCACGTCATAATCGGCGAGGAGCGCTACTTCAGCCTGTCGGAAAACGGATTGATGAATTTTTGACCGTGATGCAGAAAGGCGCTAATGGCGCCGAACGCGCTGTAATGAGCGCACCGATCCGCGTGGGCATCGATGCCCGCAAGCTGGACGATTACGGGATCGGCACCTATTTGGGTCAACTCATCGCCCATCTGGCCCGGCCGGGCAGTCCGCTGGACCTGGTCGCCTACCATCCGCACCCCGATCCGCCACCGCTGAAAACCGCCGGGCACGTGGCTTGGGTAAAGCAATCCGCACCGGCATACTCCATTCGCGAGCAGTTTGCGCTGCACAGGCAGGCGCGGCGGCACCGTCTGCATCTGCTCCACATTCCGCACTATGTGGTTCCCTGGATCGCCCCCTGCCCCATGGTCGTCACGATTCATGACGTGATTCACCTGCTTTTCGCCGAGAATCTGCCCGGCGCGGCGGCGCGCATATACGCCCGGCTGATGCTTAATCGGGCCGCTGCGACAGCCAGAAGGATCATCACCGTTTCGCAGAGCAGCAAGCGCGATCTGATGCGGCACTTAGGTGTACCCGAAGGGAAAATCACGGTCATTCCGCTTGGATTGCCACCCGATTGCCGGCCCGGTGCAATCGAGGGTCAACCCGCAAGCGTGACCGCCGGATGCGGGATCGATGGGCCGTTCCTGCTTGCGGCGGGCAACTTCAGGCAGCGGCACAAGAACCTGCCTCTGCTGCTCGAAGCATACCGATTGCTGCGGCAGACGCTGCCCAGTGCGCCCGTTTTGGTCATCGCCGGCGACCTGCCGAGCCAGGGCCGGCACTGTGAGCCGCTTTCCAGGGACGGCGTGATTTGCCTGGGGCGTATTTCGCGCGTGCAATTGATCTCGCTCTATCGCGCAGCCGAAGCGTTCGTTTCGCCGTCGTCCTACGAGGGTTTCGGACTGACCGTCTTGGAAGCGATGGGCTGCGGCTTGCCTGTAGTCGCTGCGGATTGCGCTGCCGTCAGGGAAGTAGCGGATGGCGCCGCCCTGCTGGCCGCACCTGGCGACGCCCGAGATATGGCCGGCGCCATGGGGCGGGTGCTTTCCGATGAAGGCTTGCGTGAAGATCTAAGTCGGCGGGCCATCGCCCGGTCGCGGCGCTATTCCTGGGATGAACACGCCCGCCGCACCCTGGCCGTTTATCAGGAAGCCCTGGGATTAAACCCGTAAGGGAGAAATTCGAGCGTAACGCCTTCCTGTGCCCCACGGGTTTGGTGGCTTATTTTGCGGCGGCTTGCGCCGCCGACGCGGCCGAATCGTCCGGCGGTGGCGCTTGGGGGGACGGCGTTTTTGCTCCGTGCACTTTATGGATAATCTGCGCGAATTCGGCTGCGAGATCTTTTTCCTTTTGCGCGACCTGGCCCGCCGAATGCGTGGTTTCCACGCTGTTGGGGTTGACCCAGGCGGTCAGTTTCACCTGGCCCATCTGTATGCCCCGGGCCTTGAAAAACTGGGCCAGCGATAGATGAAACGGCTTGGCCATCAGCGTCTCCCGCAGGGAATTATGCAGCTTCTGGGCGAGTTTGAAGACGGTCGGATGGTCGAAATCGTCGCAGTACCACGTGCGCAGATTGTCCCGGTACAAAATCGAAAGCCGGCCGTACTTGAGAAGATTGAGGAACACGAAGACTTCCGTCACGGTCCGCTTCAGCCGGACGCTGTCCAAGTAATGGTACGCCTGGTAGGGGAAGAAATCGAGAATCAGATCCAGGATTCTTCCCACCTGATCCGGGCGGATGAAGGCCAGGGTGTTATCGATCCGATTCCCCAGGTCCATCATCTTCGGATCGAATTCGAGCACCGTCCGGGTCTCTTTCAACGTGCCCTTGTTGAGGATGCCGTAATATCCGTTAATGATGCAATTGGCCAACCCGTTCAGAAAGCTGACTTTGTCGACGAGCACCACCTCATCGGGCAGGTGATCCAGCGTCCCAAACGTATCGAACCGTTTGCCCACACCGGATTGGCGCTGAATGGAGTTGAAGTACCAGCCCTCGTTGATCTTGTACCCCACCAGCAAGCGGCCGCGCGGCTGCTTGAGGTGATTCATGATGGTGCGCTGAATCACGTTGGGGGCCGGTTCGAAATTTTGCTGGTAATAATGGTACCAGATCTCGAATTCTTTCTGGTTGCCCTCCCCCGGCAGGTTGAATTTAGCGATCTTGGCGTTGACCCGTTCCAGCGAGCGTTTGAAGATTTCGCGCAGCTCGTTCTCGAACTTGTTGACCGAGCTCACCTCGCCCACGAAGAGGTGCTCCAGGAACTTTCTGCGAACCGATACGGGCGGAAAGGCACGGCGCAGGAACTCCAGCAATACCTGGTCCCGGTGGGCTTCGAACTTGCGCGTGTCGCCGGGCTTTGTGAAAACATCGGAAATACGCACATGGAGTGCGAAGGAGAGATCGATCACCTTGGAGATGCGGTGCCGCTCCTCGATCTCGAGACCGGCGATCCCTTTCGGTTCCCCGTACCCGATTTTCATGGCTTTGTAGCGCAACCACCAGGGGTCCTGGAGCAACTGTGGAAATTTGGTCTCTATCTCCAGTAAGGCCCAGTTGGGAATGCCGATCTCATCCTTGACCATGGCTTCGATGTCCTTGGTCTCGTCGTCCGGTTTGGGTGTAACCAAGGCATTTATGAGTTCGGGCTGCTTGATGAGCTGGATGATGGTCTTGAGCATCGGCTTTTCCAGCAACATCTCGAATCGGAGCAGGTTCAGGGTCGCCTTGGGCAGGTTGCCCGACGATGCTTTGAAAGCTTCCCAATAGACCGCGCCGCCGTGCTTGGCGATGTAATTGACGTCCATATCGGGCACGGCGCCCAAGTTGACCAGCCGTTCGCGCACCGAATCGTAAACATTCACCGTGCTGAACCGGATATAGTCCATGATCCGGTCGTAGCGGGCCGTGTCGTCGTTGATAAATTGGGGCACGACGAAGTGCGTGGGCACCATGGGCGTGATCTGGATGCCCGGCATCAGGGTCTCGTAATTGAGAATCAGCTCGTATGCGGAACCGGAGCTTTCCTTGGACTCCAGGGTCGTGCCGTGCTTGCCCTTGCGATAATCCTCGTTGGAATAGGCGAACAGGTAGATTTCCGCGCTGGGGAACTTGTCCACGATGTACTGCTGGATGCGCCCGATTCGCTCCCTGAGCAGCGCCTCCTGTTTCTTGAGGATTTCGCCACGGGACAGACGGCTAAAGCGCTTCATCAGGTTGATCAGCTCATGAATAATCCTGCCCCTGACGCCTTGCTCGGCCTTTTCCAGATCCGCGGCTGAAAAGCCCTCGCCTCCAGAAAGATAGCTGTAAACCGTCGGATACGACTTTTGCACCTGGGCCCTCGCCTTGGCCGAAAACCCTTCCTTCACCTTGGGATCTTTCAGGGCCTCCACAGGCAGATTCTGCTGCCGGCGGGCCCGATGAATCCAGAATTCCTGTTCTCGGGCCATGGCTTCGCGGAAGGTGGCGTCGCTCCAACCCGACGTATCGAACAGGAAGGGCTCGAGCTCATACTGGACTTGCAGGTCAAGATCGGATGCGGAGGACTTGTGGCCGACGGTACCGATCGAACCCAGGGAGTGGATGCTGTAAATAGGTGAAAATCCGAAGGCGGATTGGCCGCTGACCTGTGCGCCGAAGACCTGTTGCACGTAGGCGTCGAATGAATCCTTGAATACCGGCGAGAGCCGGTCGATTCCCTGAACGCCGTGCGGGACGCCTTCGATGTATAGATTGGCCACACCCTCGTAGGTCGTGTCGCGGAGAATCCCCCTGGTGCGGTCCTGCTTGATGCCGGTGAACTTTAACTCGGCCATGGAGGGATCGTTGACGTGAAGCAGGTACATCACCTCATACAAGGCGTTACGCATATCCTCGTCGAACGAGGTGAAGGCCAGCTTGAGGCGGGCCTCGTTGAAATTTTCGAAAAACTCCAGGCCTTTTTTCGCCCCTTCATCGAGCAAAGCCAAGCGATCCTGCTGAAGGGTGATCCCATGGCGCAATACGGCGGCCAAGCCTGAGGATCCACCCACCGCCGGGGCTTGATTTCCGGATTTGGAATTCGATTTGGAGCGATTGCGGAATTTGCTCAGCGCCATGGGTCCATTATTCGGCATCCTCGGTGGAAGAATGAGACCCGGCGAAGAATACCTGGGAGAGTCTGGGCAGGCCAATGGTAAACACGGAACCGCGCCCTGGTTCGCTATTTACGAGCAACCTGCCCGCATGGGATTGCACAATCAAGTAGCTGAGCGGGAGCCCCAATCCGAGTCCCTGCGGCTGGTCCGTGTTATCCTCCAACTGATCCAGCTTGTTGAAGATCCGTCCAATATTTTGCGATTTGATCCCGCAGCCTGTGTCCGAGACGGTAATGACCGATTCATGCGCATCCTGCGTCAGCGTAATGCGGACTGTACCCGAATCGGTAAATTTTATCGCGTTGTCCAGGATCTGCTCGATCACCGAACCAATTTGCAATTCGTCGAAGGGTACCGGATCGCTGGGCGCCTTGATATCCGTTACCAGTTCTATGTTTTTCTCCAGGGCCTTGGACCTCATCTTTGTCGCTTCGATCTCGATCAGTTCATCGAGCCGCCCCATCTCGAACGAGAAATACATATTGCCGCTTTCGATCTTTGAAATCGCCAGCACCTTGTCCACCAATCCGGCCAAGCGCTGTGCCTCACGGAACATCAATTCGGCGTACTCATCAAGTTGGCCGGCCTCGATCATGCCCGGCATGGTCAATAGCTCCAATGAGCCCAACAGCGACGTGAGCGGTGTGCGCAATTCGTGAGAAACACGCGACAAAAAGCGATCCTTGAGCCGGTCCAACCCCTGCAGCTCCTCATAGGCGCGTTCCAGGGCCCTTTGCTGATCGAGAATGCGCTCCTGATAGGCCTTGCGCTCGCGAGAATCGTTAAGGATGACGGAATAGGCCAACGGCGCCTGGTCCGCGTCCCGGACCAGCGAAACGGTACATTCGGCGGGAATGGGGTCGCCATCGGTGCCCTGCACCATCACTTCCCCTTTCCATCCCCGCTCTGCCGCCTGGCCGGCAATCGTCTCCCAGGAACTATCCTCCGCGCCCGGCACTTGGAGCAATTCGCGCAAATGCTGCCCCGAGGCCGATTCCGGCGGCAAACCGAATAATTCGCCCAAGGCGGGGTTGGCAGATTCCACCACGCCGGCCAGATCGGTGATGATGATTGCGTCCTTGGCGGATTCCACCAGGTGGGAGAATAGCCTGATCTGGCGCAAGTTATACGCCACTCTGTCTTCCAGGTCCGAGCTGTAGGCCTCTACCTTCCGGCTGTGCAGCAGGGTGTCCTCGTAGAGCTTCGCCCGGTCGGAAGTGACCCGCAGTTTTTCGGCCATGATGGCGCTGAACATGCGGGTGAAGTAGTAACGTAATTTGTAATCGGCATCCCGTCCCTCCTGGACATGCAAGGCCGACGAAATCACAAGAAATCGTGAAGGCTCGTCCGCCGTGACAGTAGCCGAGCGGGGCTCTTCGCCGATCAGGCTCATCTCCCCGACCATCTGTCCCGGTTTTTCCAGGGCCAGGATGTACCGGTTGTTGACGTACACCGAAACCCGGCCGCCAAGAATGAAATACACCTTGTTATCGGAAGGCTCCCCCTCCTCGATGATGATGTTCCCGGTATCGTAGTCGACAATCTCGCAGCGGGCCACCAGATCGCCCAACTCCTCGTCCGCGAACGATGCCAGGGGCTCCAGCGAGCGCAACGCCTCTAGAATCGCTGCATCAGGCGGTGCATCGATTTGCGAATTCGTAGGCATAATTCCCCGTTGCCGGTTTATTACATTCTCGGGGCTGTTGATTCCTATTGGCCGCCCAAACTCGGCAGCATCGGCCGGTGGGTCGCCGCGCTCCCGAGCCGAAATGACGAGTGGCGCGCATCATTCATTTAACCGTAATTTTTCTCGCAATCGTTGCCCCATCCGTCTTCATCCTGCATAATACGAGCAGTGTCAAATACGGAGCCGATGCGATTAGGGGACACAATTAATTAAACGGCATGGGGAGGGCGAATGACACCAGTATGCACCAGTATATCGCACGGACGGCTAAATAGCGTTGCCCGGTTGCGTGACGGTTTGCCGGTCTGTGAATCCTGGTAAACCGACCCACCAGGAATGGTGAGACGAACGTGGCTTCCATCGTCGAGTCGGCTCAATCTGGGTAAATAACGGAGCGCGGATGCGTGGCCATCAATTCATGTTTTTTGCGGCGCGCAGTTTGAACAGTTCGACCAGAGGTTGCGCCCGTTTGGCTTCCCGCTGAGGGAGGCGAATTTCAAATTGTAGCGTGGCTTGCTTCCCGGTGGCATTCCGAGTGACGAGTACGGCGCGCAACCCTTCATTTCGCAGCAGGTGCAGCAACTCGTCGGCTTCACTTAAATCCTGTGAAGCGAACACCAATTTCATCCCGGACCGTTCCCGGGAACTTGCCCGCGGTGACGATGGCTTTTTCCTTTCCTGTTGATGTCCGAAGAGCGAAACCACGTTGGATGGAGATGCACTGGACTTGAGCCAGCCCCTCAGCCAGGAATCGATATAAGCTGCGGCAACGATCATGAGTATGATCATTCCGTACCGTATAATTCCTTGCGGGGGAGCGATCCACATCGCCAACAACGACCCCGAAACCAGGTAGACCAACGCGCGCATCGCCATCCTTTCCGCATGGGGCCCGCACCCGGCCAGGCAGCCCAGGGAGTAATCCGGCCCCTCCCCGGGCGGATTATAACCCGATCCCGCAGTGGGGAACAACCCGTGAAAACGCCATGAGCGGCCTTCAGATCGACTCCCTGATTCGGCGCTGGATCTTTCCCATGGTCAGGATCGACCGGGAATTTGTCATCCCCATCGGCGATGGGGGCATTGATCGGCTGCGGAATGATGGCAGCTATGACCCGTTGTTTATCCCGTTCCTGAAACGATTCCTGGATACCTTGGCCGATCCCGCCTGGGCGCCGGGGAGTTACTTTCCCGCTGGCTGGTATCGTGCCCTCCGCAAATCCGGATTGGAGCCACTACAAGTTCAAGCCACGCAGGAATTATTGGAGCCCTTTTTCGGGGGCGAACTGCACGTGAATCGGCTCGGCAGGTGGCGGCTGGGAAACCACCCGGTGCAGGGCCGGGTACTCCAATTCTTTCTGCGCAATCTTTTCTTCGACGAGGAGCTAGGGCTGTATTACGTCCGCTACCGGGTCGAGCGCTTCTTCGAGCGGCGTTATTTGCACCACGAATCCCCACCGTACCGGGTCGTCGCCGTCGAGCTGGGCCGGCGAGGCACCGGGCTCGTTCTGAACGACGGCACCCGGGAACCGCTTGTGCCCGAGTCCCTTTGGCTGGATGCCGCGGAGGAACTGCATTGCCCGGTGAAGCCCCAAGGTCTGCCCGCGCGTTTCGCCGGCGCGCCTCGGTGGGAGCTGCTCAAGGACTTGCAGGAGCGAGACGGCCGCCTGACGGTGCAGATCGCCGGCCGCACCATCGAATTACCCCAGCGGTTGTGAGCACCGGCGGGATCCTGCCCGTCGCGCGCCCCCCGTCGTGCGCCTGCCGCCGTGCGCAACTACCGGGAAAGAATTGCCCCTGGGCGGATCGCCCATGGGATGGCCGCTTTCAGTGCGCGATTTTCTCCCAATAGGTGCCAAAGGCGAACACCGGCGAGTGACTGCCCACGTGACAATCGCGGCATACGGCAACCGCGGTGCCGGCCGTGGCTGCCCCCCGCTGAATCCGGTCGGGCTTGACCGCCATGGGCTGGGTCGCGTGGGCTTTGGCCGGCCCATGGCAGTTCTCGCATTGCACGCCGGCCAGTTGGGGGGTCAGGTCCTGGCTGAGGAATCCGCCCCGCTCCATCCCCACCACGTGGCATGCGACGCATTCGGGGTCGAACTGCTTTCCCACGGCCTCCAGGCTGGGCAAGGCGTGGGCGTGGCGGCTCGAGCTCCAGACGTCGTTGGCCTTGGGGTGACAGGCGGCGCAGGTGGCCGCGCCGGCGTAGGGGGATGCGGAATTTTGCCGCTCCAAGGTTTCCAGCCGGGCGAAGAAGAGCCCCTTGACCCGGCCGTCATATTCCTCGAAAGCCGCGAGGGCGGCGGGATGGTCCGCAAATTCATCGGTGAGCCAGACGACGGTGCCCACTCCGGGCGAAACCGGTGGGCCACCGGCGAGCGGGATGCGGTACAAACCCTGGCCCTTGGTGGGCACTTGGGGAAAGACACCGGCAGCCACCCGGCGCGTGGTCACTTGATTCAACTCGTCGTCCAGAGGATTGCCGACGATGATCCGGTCAAACAGCCCCGACGCGGCCAGGGTTTCCAACTCCAGGTCGTTTCCCCGGAAGAGCAGAATGGTTCTATCGTGCCCTTCGGATGCGATGCGTGCCGCCACCCGTTCCAGCCAGGCCGGCGAAATCGATTCCAGCCGGTACTGCTGGCTGAACATTTGGTAGACCACTTCAGGCGAAATATAGCCAAAAAGTCCAATGCGCAGCCCGGCTCGCTCGACAGTGAGGAATGGGGCGAAGGCTTTCCCCATGGCATCGTTGCTGACCATATACGGCAGACCGGGGTCCAGCAGGGCGGTGCCCATGGCCAGCTCGTTGGGCCCGGGCAGAATCGCTTCGGGCCGATCCCGATTCAGCAGGGTTTGAATAAGGTCGATTTTAAGCCGGCCTTGGTCCGATGGTTCGGGAAAATTGTTGCCCGTATCCAGCAGAATCGGCCGGGGACCATCCCGCTCCGCGGCGAAGGCTTGGGCCAGGAAGGTGAGGCGGCGCGGCAGACCCCCGATCTGCCCCTCAGGGCTGCACCCGCAGGGTTTGATTTCTCCCCGCAAATCCCCGCCGGCGAGGATCTCCAGCATCCCGGCGCCGGTCGGCTGCAAATCACTTGTCCCGGTGCCACTCTCCGTTGCCGCAAAAATCGGCTGGGGCAAATCCATAGGCTGCCAAAATGCCCCCATCGCCAGCAAGCCGATCGCCGTCAAGCCGATCTCCAGCCAGTACGGTACGACGAGGGCGCGACAGGCCGATATCGGCGGTCGACGATCGTTCCCACGCGCTGTGCCCATCGCTATGCCCATCGCTATGCCCATCGCTATGCCGCGCCGCACATTGGTACGTGAGATCATTGGAACTCCGGCGTGCGTTTTTCCCGGAAGGCGCGCAATCCTTCTTGCATGTCTGTTCTTCACCTCTCCTCCGCATCTTTCCGTCACGATTGGTTTTTCAGCCATGACAATCTCCCGGTATGCACTGCATCGCGCACGCAATAAATCGTGTCCGCCATATTCTCACAATCCCATATGGAGTTCACGGCATTTTCCGGCGAGAGAGTGCTGAAAATCTCGCAGGAAAGTGGCCCACGCTCGCGTTCCCAGGCGGATTCCATCGAAAAAATTTTGTTAAATTATGGCAGATTTGATAGTTTGAGACTTGGGCGAACCCGGCTGTTGGCTGGGAGCACCTCACGGCGGCATCGTCTTCCATGCAAAAGTCAGTATCGCGATCGGGCCGGTTGGCTCCTGAAACCGATTCGTAATCAGCGTAGGATAGATTCCATGGCTGAGAAACCCAAATCTCTACCCGCGCATATTCAACGCTTGAACATACTTGTCGCGGAGCAAAATCCGGCTTTGCAAAAGTCCATTGTGGAAACCCTCCAGAATGGCGGGGCCAACCGAGTCGAAAGTGCGGCCAAGGGCGGTGAGGTTTGGCAAATTTGGAAAAGACAAAAGGGAATCGACGTTTTCGTCTGCGCTTCCAACCTGCCGGAAATGGGGGGACTAGAAATTCTGACCCGGATTCGCGCCGATAAAGACGCCGTCACGCAGCCGGCGTTTCTGCTCCTTGGCGCCGTGAATAATAAGGAGGCCATAAACGAAGCCTTGGATAAGGGCGCCGACGTCTTTCTTGCCAAGCCTTTTTCCACCGACGATCTCATTCCGCGGGTGGTCGAGGCGGTGGAATGCCGCAAGCAAATTTCGGGTGCCAAGACGTTCGGCTCAGGATCCATCGAGGATGAACTTCTGAAAGCGCGGCTCCCGGTTCAATTGGTATTCGAGCGATTCGCCACCGAGGTCGAGTGCGAAAAACTGACGCAGGAAAAATGCGTGATCCGGGTTTCCAACAACTACGGTCTGGGCACGCAGCTCAACTTGCGCTTTTCACGGCCCGGGGCCGGAGACGGGGATTACTTCAAGGCGATCAAGGGCATCGTGATGAAAACCGAGAGGGTTCCCCATGAAATCGGGATCTTCCTGTTGCACGTGCATTTCAGTGGCAGGGTGCGCGCGGAACACGGAATCGACCAATGGCTACGCATGGAGGAAGCATCGGCTCCCCCATCTTGATCCTTCCAGGCACCGATTGCGCCATCCGCCTCACCGCCCCGTCCGGTTCCATGGAATCCGTGAATTGAGAGTATTCCGTTGTCTGACCGAGGCAATCGCCGTGCGCAGGTTTCTCCCCTGGCCCACGACCCCCTGGCCCACGACGGGCGCATGGAACGCGGGCGACGTGACAATCGAAAACAGACGCCATTGCGAACGCCTCGATAGAATCGCTGACGGGCGGTCCCATCACAGTGATTTTAAGCACTACGGCCGGCCCCGGGGTGCTGCGATTTCTGCCGGGCTTTGCATGGCGGTCGTGCTGATACTTGTCATTGTTGCCGGCTGCGGCCGCAGGACATCCCCCCGGCCCTTGGAGAAATTCCTGCCTGGGGTTTCCCGATTGATGGCACGGCAACAAGGAGAGAGGATTTTGATATCCTGGCGCGGACCCAGCGCGCAGAAATCCGATCGGTTTTCCGGCCTGCGGGGTTACGTATTGCACGTGGAAGAATTCGCGTTCGCCTGTGGCCCAGCAACCGTCCGCTGTGCCTCTGCCGCAACCCATGAGATGGATCTGCCCCTCGGCGCCCCTGGATTGGTGTGGGAGGCCGGCCGTACCTATTATTATTACACCCCATCGTCGAATCGGGACGCGTGGCGTTTTCGTGTTTCCGCGCGGCTGGGCGATGGTATGAGCCTGGAGGCATCCACCGGTCTGGTGCGGGGACTGAACGCCATTCCCGTCCATACTGTCCGATGGGAATGGGCCGCTGCGCCGATTGTGGTGGAGGACGAGGCCCCCGCCCCCATTCCGGCCGTGCGGTTGTTCTGGGAGCCTCGCCGGGAAAGTATCGTGCGGGTCATGAGTGACGGCGGCCCACCCGTCGAACGCGAAAGATTCTATCGGGCCAACGTCTACCGAAAGCGCTCGGGCCAAGCGTGGCCGATGAAACCGATCAATAAAGATCCGGTCTCCAAACCGTTCTGGATCGACCGCGTCTTCAAAGCCGGCGATGAAGAACTGCCGGGTGCGCCAATGATGGAATTGGAATATACGTTGCGCCTGGTGGATCAGTTCGGTGGTGAGGGTCCGTCTGCGGAGCCCATTCACGTTTCCATGCCACACGAGCCTTCCCCATGACGAACAGTGGATACTTGGTGGCCGGACTGATCGGGTTGGGGCTTTGCTCGTGCTCGGCCGCCCTACCAGGTCCAGAGCGGATCGCTTCAGCTACGCAGCCGGAATTGGCCCTCCTGGAAGACGATCTGCGCGAGCGGCTGGACCCGGTCGATCGAGACACCGACACCTTGCACGCATTGGCCCGTATCATGGCCGCCCAAGGGAAGCTCGAGCAAGCCGAAACCCTGGCCGTCGAAGCGACCGATTTGGAACCGTTTCATTCCGGGTTTCTGGAGACGCTCGCGGAAATTCTGCTGCAGCAGGAAAAGCGTTTTCAGGCACTGCTGGCCTATAATCAGGCCGTGACGGTGGACAGCGAGCGGCTGTCGGCCTACGTGGGTCTGGCCATTACCCACCAACTGCTGGGCGATAGCGCTTCCGCTCGCAAAGCCTTGGAACAGGCGATCCGCTTCGAGCCACGGTACTTTGACGCCCGGTTTCATCTGGCTCGAATCCTGTTCGAGATCGGAGAAACGATCCCGGCGGAACCGGCCATCGTGGCAACGCGCCGCATCCGGCCGGCGGACAAGGAGGCGCTGCTGCTCCACCTGCGCATTCTGATTGCACTGGAGCGGCTGGAAGACGCTCTATTGCTGGCGCAGGAGCGGTTGGCGGTTAATCCGGACGACTTGGAGATTCTGCGCCAACTGCTCGACATCCATGTTCAACGGGAAGATTGGGATTCCGCCGAGACGATCTATCAGCGCTTGGCTGCGCTAGGCGAGCCCACTCCGGACGACATCCTGGCCGGGGTAAAGATCGCCGCGGCTCGGGGACGGATCGATTCGGCCGGCCAACAACTGGACCGCCTCCTCGAACAGTTCCCCCGCCACGCCCCGGCGCTTGTCGTGCTCAGTCAGTCTCTGCTGGCGCGAAACAGACCGGCGGAAGCCATCAGACCTTTGACTGCGGCGGTGGAAGTGGCTCCCAACTGGCCGGAAGGCCACTACTGGATGGCGGTGGCCTATTTCAGTTTGGGCGATTTTCTACGCGGCAATCTGGCGCTGAAACGGGCGGATTCACTCAGTCCTCATCACAAACGCACACGGCTGCTGCGAATCCGCCGTCTGCTGGCCGAGGGGGCGGAGGCACAGGCATCTGGCCTGCTGGACACCTATCTAAAATCCCAGCCCGGTGATGTGGAAGCACTCATGCTAAGGGCCGAATGGCAGACACTCACCGGCGATTACGACGGGGCCGAAAAAACGCTTTCCACAATGCCCCCCGGCGATCCGGCAGCGCGCTTCGCTCGGGGCCGCTTGGCCTTTTTGCGCGGGCAGTACCACGCAGCAATCGATCACACATCGCCACTGGTGGATCAGGCGACACCTGCCTGGGAAGCGGTTTATCTTCACGCCGCGGCATTGGGTTCGCTGAGGCGATACGACGAGGCGCTTGCCGCTATTTCGCCCTTTATGAAAACCGATTTCGGTGCCGGAGCTTTCCATCGCCTCGCAGGGTATCTGCATGAGCGATCGGGAAACCGCAAAGCCGCGCGCAAGGCATTTGCCCGCGGATTGAGAAGCCATCCCCGTGATCCCTGGCTGATCGACGGAGCGAGCCGCATCGCCATCGATACCGGCGAGTGGGTGAGGGCGCAGGGGCTTCTGGAAGCGGGTATTGAGCAGAATTCCCCCTTGCTGCCGGTATTCCTGGAGCGACTGGCGACTGTCTACCGCACCCTCGAACTGCCCGAGAAAGAGCGGGAAATCCGCCGCCGATTTCTGGCCGTTATCGATCCGCTGCCCCGTGAAGCGGGGCAGCGAGCCCAGGATTCTGTATTATTCCGGATGAGGCTGCCGCCCATTGAATTGGCCGTCGAACCACCAAGCGCCGATTCCGGTTCGGTGCCAGCCCGCTGAACGATCAGCCTGGTCTTGCAGACACGGCCCCCCGAGAGATTACCCGAGAGATTACCGGTGCCGGTCTGCCGAATGGCGGCATACATTTCAACTGGGGCGCGGGAAGGCAGGTTCAGTCCTCCGGGAATTGCCGCTTGATCTCGAGAACCAATTCCAGGTTGCTCACGAATATGTCCAAGAGATTGGGATCGAAATGCTCCCCGCTGTTGCTGCGCATGAAGTCGATTGATTCCTCGATGGTGTGGGCGGATTTGTAGACCCGCTTACTGGTCAGTGCATCAAAAACGTCGGCAATTGCCGTGATGCGCCCCTCGATAGGGATATCCTCGCCCTTCAATCCCATGGGATATCCTTTTCCATTGTATTTTTCATGATGGGTGTAGGCGATGGTGGCTCCCATTTCCAGCATCGGTATTCCGGTTCCCTGCAGGATGCGACAGCCAATGTCGGCGTGCTGCTTCATGATCTCGAACTCGTCGCTGGTCAATCGCCCCGGCTTGAGGAGGATCTGGTCCGGGGTGCCGATCTTGCCGATATCGTGCAGGGGGCTGGCCAGCCTCAGCAGATCGCAATATTCGCTATCGTTTCCGATCAGCCGGGCCAGCAACACGCAATACTGGCTCATGCGCTGGATGTGTTGAGCGGTTTCGTTGTCGCGGAACTCTGCCGCCCGCATCAGGCGAAAGACCGTCTCCTCGTGGGCCCCGCGGATCTCCCGCTCGGCCGCCTGTAGTTTGACCAGCGCATCGCGCAATTCCGATGTACGCTCTGCAACAGTTTGTTCCAGATTCTCCCGGTAACGGCGATTCTCGATTTCCAATTTTCTGCGGCGTAAGGCATTGGAAATATTGATCAACAGCTCGTTTATCTTGAACGGTTTTATCACGTAGCCATAGGCACCGATGCTCGTCGCTATCTCGGCCGAATCCGTGTTGTCCTCGGCGGTGACCATCATCACGGCGGTATCGGGATAATCGCTGGCCAACGACCGGACGAGTTCGAACCCCGATTCTCCAGGCGGCATATTGATGTCGCACAGAACCAGTTCGAACGATTGGCATTCCATGGCCTGCCTGGCTTGTTCGGCATCAGCTGCCAGCGAGCAGAGATACCCATTCGATTCCAAAAGCCTGCGCATCAAGGTGCGGATGGGAGGGTGGTCGTCGACGACGAGAATGTGAATTGGAGTGGAGGTCTGCGTATCCTCGCCCGCGGACAAAGATTCTGCATCGCGCGGCGCAATGCGGCCGGCGGATGATTCTTCGGGCAGCCCCATACGATGGGGCTGCGCGCTTAGTTGGATTACGTTGGCATCATTCTGCTTCTGATTCCCCTGTGTCCGGTCCTGGCTATTCATGAAAATTCCGTCGCTTTTTTCCGTGTTCTCCCCGCCTGCGTCCCAGCCACGATAGGTTCAAATATTGCCCTCAAAATCGATACTATGTCCGACAGATTTTCAAATACGTAATCGGGCGAAAACGACGCGAGATCGTCAGCGGTGTACCTGCCGGTGGCCACCGCAATCGATCTCAGGCCCAAGGGCTTTGCACAAAGAATATCGGCTGGCGTATCCCCGACGATAACCACCGCTTTTCCGGCCAGCCGTATATCGAATCTCCGCTCGGCCTCATCCAATGCCAATCGGGGAAGCCGTTGCCGGTCTTCGTGGTGCTGGCCGAAAATCCCAAAGGAAAAGGCTCCGCCCAATCCTGCTGCGTCCAGTTTGACCCGAGCCGCGGCTTCACAATTGCCCGTCAGCAATGCGATCAGTACATCTTCTCTTTGCCCCAGGGCTTTTATGAGTTCCCTCACTCCTTCATATACGACGGTTGTTGAGGGAAGGATTCTTTTTTTCAACTCTATGGCATACGACGGCCAAAACTCGTGCAAACGGCTTTCCACGTCTTGCCGAGCCAGCCTCGACGTGGCCAACAGCTCGTGCACGATGCGCAGTTCCGTTTTGCCGTCCATGAGAAAGCCGTCGCTGGGCGGCGTCTTTCCGTAGACCGATTCCAAGGCAGCCAACAGGGCCTGCACGGCATTTCCGCTGGTGTGTAGCAGGGTGCCGTCGATATCGAACAGCAACAGGCGGGAAACGCTCTCGTATGATTTCGAAATCATGGCGTAAAATATCCCACATTTGGACTTGTACGGCGCGAACAGCCGTGAATTCTTAGTCGCCAACAGCCGTCACGGGGCTGCCGGGATGATGCTAATCGCCAGCAAATCAGTTACCCTGGACCCTGCTGCCCGTTTTTATGTGCCGCTAAGAATCGTCGCTAACAATCATCGTATTCGAGAACCCTCCCAATCCTTACCCTCTAGCCGCCCAGGGTGCCGACAATGACCGTACGCCAACCGTAACGGTGCCCAACGGAGAAGACGGGATTGGGATTTCCGAATTCGGTGCAAATACGCATCAGGCGAGATGGGGCCCAGTGGTTGCAGGTATGATTGTCGTCCGATGCGGAATAAAATGAGCCGGATTCTTCTAATCCATCTTTTTCAAGATAGTCATGCCAAGACTCGCAATTTCTGACGCACTACTGGACAAATACGATACTTCCGCGCCTCGTTACACGTCCTATCCCCCGATTCCTTATTGGCCGGCGGTGACCGAAGAGGAACGGCAGAACTGGAACGACGATGAAATGCCGGCTGTCGGGGGCTCTTTGTCACTTTACATCCACGTACCGTTCTGCGCGAGCCGTTGTTACTACTGCGGTTGCTTCGTGGTGATTACCAGCAAGAAAGAGCAGGGCAGGCGGTACGCGGAGGCGGTGAAGAAGGAGATGGCCCTGGTACAGGATCGCATAGCCCCTCGCGGCCGGGTGCGTCAGTTCCATTTCGGCGGCGGAACACCCACATTCCTCCCCGTGGAAACCCTCTCCCAAATGGTGGATACCGCACGGGAACTATACCCGTTCGATGATGAACCGGAAATGAGCATAGAGATAGATCCGCGTACTGTCCCGGCCGATTCGCTCGAGCGCCTGCGCGGTATTGGATTCAACAGAATCAGCATGGGCATTCAGGACTTCGATGAACGAGTGCAGCGCCTGGTCAACCGGATCCAGCCCTACTCCCTGGTCGCGGGTCTGATGGAAGCCGGCCGTGGCCTGGGGTTCAGCAGCATCAATTTCGACTTGATTTACGGATTGCCCGGACAAACCCCCGGCTCATTCGCCGAGACGATCAACCGTGTCGGCGACCTGCGGCCCGACCGGATTGCATTGTACCACTATGCTCATCTGCCCCAATCGATCCCCTACCAACGCCGGTTCGCTCCCGAATCCTTGCCCACCAAGGAAACCAAGCTGGAAATCTTTCTCTCTGCAAGGGAGCGGCTCACGGACTGGGGCTACGTACCCATCGGTCTGGACCATTTCGCGCTTGGTGATGACGATCTCGCGACGGCGTATCGGGATGGCTCGCTCCAGCGTAATTTCATGGGATACACCACCCAGGCGGGGGACGAAACCCTGGCTTTCGGCATCAGCTCGATCAGCGACTATCGCGGCCGGTTCTGGCAAAACGAAAAAAAGCTCAACCGATATTACCAAGCCGTGGAGGGCGGGCGTATTCCGATTGCGAGGGCCATGCGGCTCGACGGGGAAGACCGGTTGCGAAAGAACGTCATCCAGCATTTATTTTGCGCGGGGCGTGTGGACTTCGATGATCTGGCGCACAGGTTCGAAATCGATCCCCAGCGCCATTTCGCCGATGAACTTCGTTTGCTGGAACCGATGGCCCGGGACGGATTGGTGGTGCTCGACACCCGGGGAATTTCCGTCACCGATGTCGGACAGATGTTTCTGCGCAACATCGCGGTCGTTTTCGACGCATACCACGCCACCGATAGCGGCGTGGCCGCGAAGTTTTCTCGTACCGTCTGAAACGACCTGCCACGGCGCAGTGGTGAAAACGTGTAGGCCCAGGCGCCGGCGGCGGAATCAATGATCAGGGGCTCTCCCTTGGAACCAGGAAAATATGCGCCCTGGATCGCGAGCGGATCATCTATCAAAGCTTCCTCCACAGCAACGAGGCGATCGTCATCTGCGATCCGCGGGGAACCCTCCTTTACGTAAACAAGGCCTTCTGCGATCTGTTCGGCTACGGCGAGGGAGACGTAATCGGGCAGAACGCCTCCGTGCTCCGCCACCCCAGCATGCCCAGCAGCCTTTTTCGAGGCATGTGGAAGGAAAATATGAATCGAGATAAGGGTCATTGGCGGGGCGAGGTTTGCAATCGGCACAAGGACGGGGCTGGGGCTTTCCGTGGTATAAGGATTGGTGCATGACATCGGGGGGACAGTTGCGGCGGAAAGCCGGCCCCAGCAGGGCACAACTTTCAACCTGATTCTTCCTCTCCACCCCGATCGATCTTGTCATCCGGGACATATTCCCTCATATTGGACATTCGATTTGGACATAGTGGCCCCATAAGGCTGTTCATTTCCGCATTCGGTGCGATACCGCCGATCCGTTCCGTTTTCGATGATCGTGAGCACAGGCTTCATGCGGCCGGCAGGACCATGATTTCCTCGGCCGAGCGGGTGGCCCGCCGTAGCGCCGGACCCGGAGGAAGACCTGGGTTCGTTGTTCGACATATTTCCCACGTCGAAGAAAATCGAACGGAATTACATCAGGCGCGTCCTGGCGTACACGCTTGACCACAAGGAAAAAACGGTCCACTTCCTGGGTGTCGACCGCCATACCTTTCCGAGTACGGAGAAGCTGTACGAATTGGAACGAGCCTAACCGTTTCCCAAAGTCCGCCCGCACCTCGCAGCGGACGTGCCGTCACGCGCAATCGTTTCATCCCACCGGCCCCATGCCGCTTCCCGCGATTCATCTGCCCGCCAGGTTCAACGTGGCGGAGCATTTCTTCAGGCCGGTGCTGGCCGGCGAAGCAGAGCCCGGCCCCTATCTCACCTGTGGCGGGAAGACCCTCACGCGGCACGATGCTTGGGCGCAGAGCGTCCGCCTGGGCAGGGCTCTGCGGCAGATGGGAGTGGAGCCGGAGAACCGGGTGATGCTCTTGATGGACGAGTCCCTGGCGGTTGCACCCTGTTTTTGGGGCACACTCCTGGTTGGGGCGGTATGCGTGCCGGTAAATCCTGGGCTAACACCCGCGGATCATCGCCGGATTCTCGCCGACAGCCGGGCCAAGGTACTCATTGT
>JACZRV010000155.1 GCA_022574555.1 SAR324 cluster bacterium | reverse complement strand
ATCACCCGGATCAGGTTATCGACCACCCACTCGGGAGGCAGGAACAGGGGTATGAGGAGTTGGCCCATGAACAACACCGAGATGAGGGGCACACCCCGCACCATCTCGATATATCCGATGCAGAACCAGCGGATGACCGGCAGCCGGCTGCGCCGCCCGAGGGCCAATACCACCCCCAGGGGAAACGAGGCCACAATGCCCACAGCGGTCAGCAGGGCGGTGAGCAAGAAGCCCCCCCAGCGATTGGTGCTGACCGCCGGAAGCCAGGCGCTGCCCTCGAATCCGCTCAGCAGAACCAGGGTCGCCACGGCGAACAGCCCCCAACCCGGTATGAGCCCTTTGGCGATCATCGGAAATCCGCGGGCCAGCAGGTAGCCCCCTACCCACAATCCCCAGCCGGCCGCCAAGGCCGAGGCAGGACCCCAAGGCTTGGCTCCAGTATAGAAATCAAATCCACCGGCGAGCAGGATCATAAAAAGTGCCAGGCCGGCCACGCTCCAGGACCGGCGGCCCCAACGGGAAAAGACGCCCAGGGTGAGACCGGCGAGGGCCAGCAGCAGAAGAAAGATGGCCCAAACCCGCCAGAGTTCTTCGGCCGGATAGGGTCCCACGAGCAGCAGATGCCGATTGGCCAGGATGACCCGCCACTCCGCCGCCGCGAAAATCCATTGTGCCAAGGGCACACCCAGCAGGAGCACCAGACCGAGTCCGGCCAGGGTCAGCAAACCGTCGATCGGATTGCGGAAAAGGTTTCGGCGCACCCAGCGGTAAACAGGAAAAATGGGCAATTCCATAGTCTTCGCGCAATTAGCGGCCGGCCAGCCGAAAGCGTTGGTTGAATCGGTTCATCAGCCAGGAGATGGCCAGACTGATAACCAGGTAGGTGCCCATGATGAGCACCATCATCTGCACGGCATTTCCCGACTGATTGATGATCGTATTGCCCACCGCGACCAGGTCCGGAAAAGCGATGGCCACCGCCAGGCTCGAATTCTTGGTCAGGTTCAGATACTGGTTGACCATAGGAGGGATGATCACCCGCATGGCCTGGGGCAGTATCACGTGACGCAGCGACTGGAGGCGGCCCAGCCCCAAGGCGGCCGCGGCCTCGCCCTGTCCCTTATCCACGGCCTGGATGCCCGCCCGCACCACCTCCGCGATGAAGGCGGCTGTGTAAAGGGTCAATCCGGTGAGCAAGGCTGCGAATTCGGGAGAAACGCTGGCACCTCCCCGAAAGTTGAATCCCTTGAGAACGGGGTAGTCCATCCCGAAGGGCGGTTGACCGGTGAGCGCCCAACCTGCGGTGATGAATGCCACACTGCCCAGCATCCATGCCGCCGCCATGCCCCACGATTGGGCCCATGATCGCCCCTCAGTCCTGATTGCGCCGTTTGCCCGCCGTCTTCGCTCCACTCGCCACCAGGCTACGGCGCCAGTCAACGCCGCCACGGCGCAAACCATGAGCCAAGTCCGGGTCTGATCGTTGGCGGCGAACCAGGGAAAGTAAACCCCGCGGTTGTTGATCTGCACCCCCCCCGGCAGTGACAGGCTACGCCGCAAGGGAGGAAGATTGAGGAATACGACCGTGTACCAGACAATCAACTGCACAAGGAGGGGGATGTTGCGCAGGATTTCCACGTAGGTCGTGGCTAATGTGCGGACAAGGAAATTTTTGGAAAGGCGGCTCACACCGACGATTACACCGATCGTCGTGGCCAGCACGATTCCCAAACCCGATACCTGGAGCGTGTTGACGATGCCGGCGAGGAAGGCCCACCCGTAAGCGCTCCTGTCGTCAAAGGGAATGATGGTCTCGGAAATGGTGAATCCGGCAGGCTGACCGAGAAAATCGAATCCGAGGGGCAGGTTGCGCTTGTCCAGTTCCACCACCATGTTGTGAAGCATGGCGGAGACCAGATAGACGAACACAAGGGCGAAAACCGCCTGGGCGGCGCCGCGTAAAAATTTAGGATTGCGGTGGAGTGGCGGATCGGGGGCATTCATGGCGATCGCTCGTCCACCTCACGCTGTGGGTGTCGGCTAAACGGGAGAATGAGCTGCGCGATGTCCGCGGACACGGCTCGAAGGCCCAGAAATATCGCTCCGTGGACCCGATGGCTGCGATCTGCGCGGTCAGCGCAGCGGCGGGGCATACATCAGACCACCCCGGGTCCACAGGTCATTGAGACCGCGAGGCAGATTAAAGGGGGAGTTACGGCCCAGGTGGCGGTCGTAAATCTCACCGTAGTTTCCCACGTGACGGATGATGCGGTAAATGAAGTCGTTGGTCACACCCAGGTCCTCGCCGAAGGTATCCTCTACGCCCAGCAGGCGACGTATGTTGAGATCGGTGGACTCTCTTTTTTGCGCCACGTTGGCCGAAGTGACCCCCAACTCTTCGGCCTCGATCAGACCGTAGATGACCCAGGAAACCAGGTCGTGCCACTGGCTGTCTCCCTGCACTACGGCCGGCGCCAGGGGCTCCTTGGACATGACCTCGTCCAGGATCAGCGCGTCGGCCAGCGCTGGATATTTGACCTTGGTAGCCAGCAACCCGGAGCGATCCGTCGTGAAAGCGTCGCACCGTCCCTTGAGAAACGCGTTCACGCTGGTCTCGTAATCCTGGGTGACCACGGGCTCATAGGACAACCCACGATTGCGGAAATAGTCGGTCAGGTTTTTTTCCGTTGTGGTGCCGGTCTGGACACAGATGGTGGCGCCATCCAGTTCGTCGATCCGTGCGACGCCGAGATCGGACATGACCATCATGCCTTGGCCGTCGTAAAACACCACGGGCGCGAAATCCAGACCTACCCTGGAATCACGGCTGATGGTCCAGGTGGTGTTGCGCGAAAGGAGATCGATTTCCCCCGACTGCAAGGCGGTGAACCGTTGCGGGGCGGAAAGCGGGGTGTAGCGGATTTTTTCCGGATCGTCGAACAAGGCAGCCGCGACCGCGCGGCAGATATCGATATCGAACCCCGTCATGCGCCCCTCAGGATCCAGAAAGCCGAACCCGCTCAGCTTGCCGTTCACCCCGCAATGCAGCACGCCGCGCTGCAAGACCTTCTTCAGGATGCCCTTGGGCTCTGCGGCCAGGGCCGGAGCGGCGCACAGTGGAATCACGATGAGGAGAGCCAGGGCGAATCCAGATAACCGTTTCATGTCGGCGCCATCGATATTGTAAGCGAGGGAAATCTATGGAGACCCCATCGATCCCAAAAAGGTGACGATGGGGCGCGGTTCCACAGGGTCATGACCGATGCGCGAGCCGCGGGGTTATACCTCGATTTTGCTGAAGTCCCAACTCGTCGTACTGTGCGGCGTAATGCGCAGCAGGGCCCTGGGTTTCTCGTAAAACCGTTCCAGATGGGGCGGAAATTTTTCGGGCCGCAATTTGTCGTAGAGGGGTTTGGCTTTCTGCATGCGCTCCATCTCGCGCCGCACGACTTCCTGGTCGTCGATCACTTCACAATGCCCCACGAACAATACGGATTTGAGAGTGAAGTATTTTTCCCCCGATTCCACCAGACAGGAGACCAACGGATTATCCCGAATGTAACCGACTTTTTTGCTGGCCAACAAAGTGTGTATGTAAATCTTGCCGTCAATCCAGGCGAACCACATGGGCAGCGCCAAGGGCGCCTTGCCCTGCCTCGCAATGCACAAGATGGCCCGCGAGCTTTCCTGCATGAAATGATCAATTTCGTGGGGTTCGAGATCGATGCCCATGGCTCCCGTTTTCCTTCTATGCGATCCGTTCTTTGCCGTTCGCGGCGGAATCAATCCGGATCGATGGTGTTCATTACGAGAAAGCGGCTATCCTCCAGCGCCTCCGCTTCATGAAACTCGCCGGCTTCCGTGCGTATTAGGTCACCCGCTTCCAGTATGTCGTCATTTAGGCGCACCCGCCCGGAGAGGACGAACACCTCCTCCGAGCGCTCGTGACCGTGACGGGGGATCATGCAGCCTTTTTTGGCAACGATCACTCGAGTGTTCAAGCCATCAAACTGCAGGCGGCTGAGAAGTTCTGTGTCGTCCACTTTTGGATATTCGTCTGCTCTAATCAGTATCATCTGCCTTTGCTCTCTTCGGTTTGTTTCAGTTTCGATCATCCTTGGCCCGCTCCGCGGCGCGCCAATGCCAGCCGCGGTGCCAAGCCAGCGACCAGCTCCATTGTGGGGGTCAACGCCAATCGAATTGTGCGTCGATTTTAACACGAATCGCATCCTTGATGCTTTGGTGGGCCGGACAGCCCACCGGATGAACTTCCATCACCCGTTCCACGGTCTCTTTCTGGTCTTCGGGAACCGGGCATTTGTAGTGAACGCGAATCTCGGTGATCTTCATCGTGCGGTCAACTTTCTCGATGTCCCCTTCGACCGTGGTTACCAATTCTCCCGGGTTCAATGCGATACCACGCGCTGCCAGCGCGCCGGCAAAGGTGCCCGTCAGTCACCCGCCGACGGCCGCAATGATGTGATCGAGGGTAGAGGGGTACTCCGTCTCCGGAGTGACCCCGTAGAAATCGGCGATTGCCGTGTGGACGCCGTAATAGGTAGGCTCTTCGAAATGCTCGATAAAGGCGCGCCGCACCGGGCGTTTGTCCTGAACGATGCGTATATGGCTGGTATGCACCAATTCTCCCATGAGATATCTCCTGAACGAATGAATCCGAATACGGGCGCAGAGCTTCACAGGCCGGTTACGCCAAATATCGTCGGCAACAGACCGGGTGAACCGCCAGTCAAATCTGTTTAAGAGACCCGATTTATCCCCGTCAGTCAAATTCAATATCGGCTAACGTGGTGCGGACTTCCGTACTGTTCACCACCAATTGAACACCGTGTATCGTATCGGAACCGCACCAAAAGCGGTCACTCGTGGACCGTGGCATTAACGCACGCCTCCGAGGGCCGATGGGCACCATTCCTTTTTCATTCCACATCCAAAGCGATTTCTCCTTGACTTCGTTATACAGTAATAGGTAACATATGTATACCTTTCTGGCGGGATCGGTGCGACGTGAAGAATTACACTCATATCGGGCTGCTGGATGCGGATAACCCGTGAATGGAGGCGCCGGCACTATCTCCGCCGGTATCATAGCGACGGCGGTTGGTTGATGTGGATTCCTCAGGAGATACTCAAATCAATACAAATACATGAATTATTGCATAGTCTCGTTATCTGTTGATTGGGGCTTGCGCCCGCAAACCGGTGGTTGGACTTCGCTTTGCTGGAACCCGGGCCGTCGCGCTTTCCGTCAACATGGCTGGTTTGTGATGGAATCGGATGGGAGTCGCCCGTGAGGTTTCAGACCCTAAGCGACGGTTGGCGAAAGTTGTTGCGAAAACACCTTGGTGTGCAAAATCAATTTGTGATCGAGAACCTGGGGGCAGTGTCAACAATGGAAAATTCAGACGTCAAGAGCGGAAACGAATCGGGGGAAGTCCTTACTGCGGTGGGCAGGACCATCGAATTGGGCCACTTGCGCATCCACCTCGACGAAGAGGAGGAAACCGTCACGGTTCTGCAATCCCTGGCGCGCTATTTAAGCAACCAGGAAACTGCCGAGATACTGGGCGTTTCGGAACGTACAGTGCGCCGTTGGAAGCGCAAAGGCCGACTGCGTTGCGGGGAAAACATGCGCCTCAGTTTTGCCGATTTACTGTTGACCCTTACCCGCAATCTTTAGGTGGAATCGATGCCACCGGGTAGACCGTGCGGAACGCGTGCGCCATGCAATCCGGCACTTGGTTCCTGGCAGGGTCGCCTATCTATTCCTCTTCTTCGGTTTCTTCGGTCGTGGTTGATTTTACGTCCGTGAGACCGAGCAGCAATTTGACGAACTCGCCGGCCTTTCCTTCGGGGATCAGGGCTCTACCTCCGATCTTGGAATACAGGGCCTCCAAAGTGCCGATCGATTCGCTGAGGTGTTCATCGATGCCGATTAATCCGTAGTAGCGGGGCACCTTGCCTGTTTTGATCGGCAAGCGGGAGCGCGAACCTCCAGCCATGGGAATGTATCTGCCTGATTCCCGGTGCCGGCCACCCGCAACTAAGGAATCACGTACGTTATCGTGTAAAAACATGGCGAACTCCTCCAATCTGTGCCGGTTGGGGCTCTCTTGATGGCATATTTCCACGTTCGAGGCCCGATCCCGTATCGTATAGGTTTCCTTGTCGGCGTCGGGTCACACCCTATCCCCGCCTCCTGCCCGCTGAAGCGACAGACTCAACCCATAACAAATTCGGCCCAACGTAACATACTTCCACCTCCGGGGCGACGCGAACTGCAATCAGCCGCGGATCGCCACGCGCTCCATCGAGATCACCATGTGCCGCGCACCAAATGAATTCATCGGGTTGAACCAGATCCCGGCAAATCGCGCCTGTCGACCGGTGGGTATTCTTCGGAAAAGTTGCCATCCGCCCGCCGATGGACCACGCATGTCCGGAGTTCGCTTGACCGCTGAAGAATTGGGCTAACTGGCTTGAATGATGTTCATCACTTCGCCCGGTTCCGGGAAACGATTGAGGGATTTTTTCGAAAAGATCAAATCTCCGTCTACCGTGATTTCAAACACCC
This sequence comes from SAR324 cluster bacterium, assembly GCA_022574555.1. Lineage (GTDB taxonomy): Bacteria > SAR324 > SAR324 > SAR324 > JACQKK01 > JACZRV01. The sequence goes on along the minus strand of JACZRV010000155.1, from coordinate 1,888 downwards.
CGCCGCCGCCCGGAGTCAGCTTGGCGTCGACTTTAAGATTGTCCTTCAATTCGGCGGCCAGACCGGACGCCATGGGAAGGTAGTTTCAAACTTGACAATATTCGATCTCGATATTCATTCAACCCCTGGTGTATGGCGCCTTGGCGTATGGCAGTGTGAAAAGTATGCTAGCAATTGATGGAAACGCGAACTCTGCGGTTGCGTGTGCGTTTATTTTCCGGGACGCGTGAGGGATTGTCAATTGCGGCCGCCAGGCCATGGTTGAACAGATCGCACGGTCTGCCCTGCGCTGATCGCCGCTGCCGACTGCGGCCCATAGGTGACGGCAGTAACATTCGTTCGAATCCACCTATCATGACGGATTTGCATGGATCCCCACCCAGGTACACCGTATGAGGTGCGCTGTCCCTTGCACCGTTCCATCCCCTTCGACGAGCGCGAGCGGGCGGTCATCGACCACCCCTATTTTCAGCGATTGCGGGCCATCTCCCAGCTCGGCTTTGCCCATTTGGTCTACCCCGGTGCCACCCACACGCGCTTCAGCCATGCCCTGGGCGTGATGCATTTGGCTGGACGAATCTTCGACCGGATTTCGGCGGGTTCTCCTCATCTGTTCGCAACTGAATTCGATCCGGAAACGTTAGCCTACTGCCGCCGGATCGTAAGGCTGGCCGGGCTGCTCCACGACCTGGGCCATCTCCCGTTCTCCCACGCATTCGAGCCCTTGTTGCCCGCCGTGGAAAAATTGGAATTGCCGAGGAAATGGTTTTCACGGATGGACGGGAACCGCCAAGCACGCCACGAGGATTATTCGGTGGCCATCGTTCGGGCCCTGGCCGCGGACTCGCAAGCATTGTTCAGCGAGGAAGAGGCGCAAGACATTAGCGCCTTGATCCACGACGAGGTTTTGCCCACCCCGCGTCTGACTGGAGGAAATGCGGGACAGAGCCTCTATCCTTTGCTCAAGCAGATCATCAGCGGCGAGATCGACGCGGACCGCATGGACTACCTGCGCCGCGATGCCCATTTCGCGGGAGTCACCTACGGTAATTTTGATTTGGACCGGTTGATTCAGGGACTGTCCTGCATTCCCACCACAGACGGTATCGCGCTCGCTCTGGACTACAACGCTCTGTTCACCTATGAGAATTACCTCATGGCCCGCTTTCATATGGCCATGCAGGTTTACTTTCACCAAACCCTTCTGCCATTCGATTACTTTCTGCACCAAGCGGTGAAGGAGGGCGAAATCGTCATACCCTTGGATGGCGGGCTGGAATCGGTCCTGGATGCCCGTGAAGACGTGGTGCTCTCCAAACTGTATTCCGCGCGGGACAAACGATGGTGCTCAAGAATCGTCCGGCGTCGTCCGGCGGCCCGGCTCTATCGCCTGGATGGGGATTGGGACGAAGGTAAAAAGCGGCGCATTCTGGAGGCGCTGATCCGCGAGGGCATCGACCCGATTTTCATCCGGGAGGAACGCCGGCTTTCCAACTTGGGTGCCGGCGGGGAACCGGACGTCCCACCCATTATGGTGGTGGAATCGGTACTCGGGGTGCAGCGCCCTCGGCCCCTGCACGAGGTGTCGCGTCTCCTGAAGCAATATAATCAGCCGTTCCTGATCGAGCGCTTGTATTGTGATCCGGAACAACTCGAGTCGGCCGTTGCGGTTTTACATAGGGAGTTGCAAGCCGAGTGATCGCGAGCGGCCGCTCGTCGATGGGGCATTTCAATTTAGCCCACCTTCCGCACCATTTCCATGGAATGGAGGATTTGGCCGGGCTTTAGGGGCGTAAGTGCTTGTTTTCATTGGATTGGATAGTTGGCTGGGCGATGTAGTGCAGAATGCGGCAAGTCTTACCGGTCGTATTCGGTGGCCGAGAGCCAT
>JACZRV010000154.1 GCA_022574555.1 SAR324 cluster bacterium | reverse complement strand
GTGCCACGGTAGCGTGGTGGGGTTGGTCTGGGTGCCGGTCAGGATTTGAGATATCACCCGCAGGCCGTGGGTCATGGTGCGGCGAGACCCCGGCCCCAATCTGGCCAGGTACACCGCCACCGGATTGCGGGATGGATCGCGGGACGGATGCCGCATTTCCACGGCCTGCATGGTTTTTTCTAGGTCTGGCAGTTCCATGGCTTGCCTCGATACAGATCGTGAAAACTGACATTCACATAAGCTATTATGACATAAAATGAAGCGAAATTGAAGGCTTTTCGACCTGTTGCGCATCGGCTTTTTCCCTTCTGGAGTCAAGCGATCCATCATCAGGGAGCGGATCAATGCGGGACTAGCGCGAGCACGGTCGAATAGGACGCGCCTTGGTTGGCCGAGGGCGGACGAGTCGGTTGAACAGGCGATTCGGCTAGCTCTGGGCCGGGGGGACAAGGGAATTCTGCAGATTGCGGGGGAGATGGGGGTAGGGGTGAGTGTGGTGCAGCGCGTCGCCAACGATCAGCGGACCAATGGCAAACAGTTCGCCGTTCCGCTGCTCCCGCTACCAGGGGAAACGGGCCGACTCGGAAATTGCGGAACACGAAAGATATGATTTGACGCGGCTGGATTGGAATGTTAACTTAGAAACATACCCCCTAGGGGTATTGGTTATTTGAAGATAACTCATCATAGGTAACTTCGCGTGCGACTTCGGCGATTATCACGGGTCATAGAGGCATTCTGGCGGTGGGCCGGCGTGCTTGTGATTGCCTTTGCGCTCTTGATTCAGCCGTGCACGTCCGCCTTGGCCGCGCTTGCGGGACACGCCACGGTGCAGCCGCCTACCATTGCGAGTCAGCCCCAGCCCACCGGATCGCCGGCCGGCACCGACTCGAATTCAGCCTCCGCGGATCATGCCGGTCACCAAATTGCCTGCTGCGAATCCGTTTGCGAATGGGACATCACTTCAATCCGTTCGACCGTTCGCTTGGAAGATGTGGTGCATCCGTACATCGATGAGCAAATAACCACTCTTTTCCCCCTCAATAGGTTTTCCGGATCACAGGCGAATGTCGAAATCCAGCCCCTCACCGGAAATCTCGTCGGTATTTCACCGATCCTGCATCGCATTACTCCTTTGATCATTTAAGCCGTCCCTTCTCTATTCGTTCGGATTTTATCCGTCATCAACGAAACGAGGAGTGGAAGGATGTATACGTTAATGCGCGCCGCGCTCGGCGCGGCGCTGTTGTTCGCGGCCAATGTGCCCCCTGCCGTCTGGCCGCAAAATGCAGTAGCAGAAGCCGAGGCCGTGGCGGCGCCGGTCGATAACTCCGCCACGGAGAATCCGGCGATCTTGACCCTGGAGGAAGCGGAGCGTCTGGCTCTGGCAGCCGACCCGGGCATTCCCATGTATGGCGCCAGGGAAGCGGCCTTTCAGGAGCGGGCCGTCGCCGCCCTGGCACTGCCCGACCCCAAACTGTTGATGGGGTTCATGGCCGTGCCCGTGGACACGTTCGATCTGGAGCAGGAACCGATGACCCAGGTGCAAGTGGGCCTCATGCAACATTTTCCCAGGGCGGGTTTGCTTGAGCATACGTCCGAGCAATTGCAAGCCAAGGCCCAGGTGCAATCGGCGCAATCACACCAGCGGCGGCGCCAGGTGGTTCGGGAAGTGCGCCGTCTGTGGATGGAGTTGTTCTACTGGAATCGGGCGGAATCGGTCGTGCGAGACACGATAGACCTGTTCCGGCAGATGGTCGATGTGACGACCTCACAATACAGCCACGGCCGGAGCAACATGCAGGACGTTTTGCGGGCCGAGCTCGAACTGAATTTGTTGGAAGAACGGCGGATACGTATTGGTCAAATGCAGGACCAGGCCCGCGCTGGTCTTTCCCGGTGGATCGGAGAGGCGCCTGCCCGGCGTGCCCTGCCCGACGAGCCACCGGAAATGGATTCGCCGGCCGAGTTGAGGGCCATGGTCGTCGCGCTTGAGCTGCATCCCCTCGTGGAGGCCCAGGCGGCCCAGGTCAAAGCCGCCGAATCGGCGTTGGGTGTCGCGCGCGACAAATACAACAGTCAATGGACCCTGTCGGTCCTGTACGGCCTCCGGCCCGGCACCGCCCCCGATGGAAGCGAATGGGCCGATTTCGTATCCGTGCGTGTCACCGTGGATCTGCCGTTTTTTACGGAAAACAAACAAGACCGCGGTGTGCAGGCCGGGTTGATGGATTTACAGGCCGCCATGTGGGGAAAAAACGATGTGATGCGCGCCCTGCAGAGCAGCTTGCAAGAACAGCACGCCAAGTGGACCCGATTGATGGAGCGGCTTTCCGTTTACGACACGGAATTGCTTTCGCTGGCCAACAACAATTCAGAAGCCTCTCTTCGAGCCTACCAGAATGATGTGGCCGATTTCTCCACCCTGGTACGGGCCCGCATCATGGAGTTGGAAACGCGCTTGAAATGGTGGCGGTTGAGGATCGATCTCGCCCAAACCCTGATCCAGATCAAGTCCTTAGTGGGAGAAGAATTATGAAATCAAAATTCGCCGGGATTCCGAAATTAGTCAAAATCGGCCTGTATACCACCGGGGCGGTTTATCTTGCGCTGGGAATACTGGTCGGCGTCCGGTATTTGGCGAGCGTCGATCTGATCAATTTGATCGTCCAATCCTTGTCCTCACCCGCGATGGCGCAAAACCAATCTACCATGGACAGAAAGTTACTCTACTGGGTAGCGCCCATGGACCCCAATTTTCGCAGAAACGAGCCGGGCAAATCGCCCATGGGGATGGACCTGATCCCCTTCTACGACGAGAAGACGGCCACTCAATCGACGGCCACGGCGAAAAAGGAGAAGAAAATTCTCTTCTGGGTGGCGCCCATGAACCCGGCATTTCGGAGCGACCGGCCGGGCAGGTCGCCCATGGGGATGGACCTGATCCCCGTTTATGCCGACGAAGATTCCTCCGGGGGCGGATCGGATCCCGGCACCGTCCGCATATCGCCGGCCGTGATCAACAATATGGGGGTGCGTACAGCCAAAGTGCGGATGGCGGCGCTGAACCGGCAAGTGCAGACGGTAGGGTATGTCAAGTACGACGAGACCCGCATCTCCAAGGTTCATCTCCGCGCCAAGGGTTGGATCGAGCGGCTACACGTCAAAAGCCAATGGGAGCGCGTCAAAAAGGGACAACTCCTGTTCGAGGTGTATTCGCCTATCCTGGCCAATGCACAAGACGAATATCTGCAGGCAATGCGCTTTGCCCGCCCGGGCTTGATCGACGCCACCAAGAAACGGTTGGATTCGCTGGGATTTTCCGCCCGCCAGATCGCTGCATTGGAGCAAAACCGAAAAGCCGATGCGTTGGTACCCGTCTACGCCCGGCAGAGTGGCGTGATCGTGGAATTGAATGTGCGGGAGGGCGCCCATGTCATGCCCAGCCGGAACATCATGACGATAGCCGATCTCTCGTCGATATGGGTCATGGTCGATGTTTTCGAACAACAGGCGTCTTGGATCAAAACCGGTCAGAAGGCCGAGGTTCGACTCCCCTACCTGCCGGGCAAGGTGTGGCGGGGCGAGGTGGAATACGTTTATCCCAGCCTCAATCCAAAAACCCGTGCGTTACCGGTCAGGCTCCGTTTCGACAATCCGGGAAATTTGCTGAAACCCGATATGTATGCCGAGGTCACGATACACACCGCACTTCGTAAAAACGTCGTAATCATTCCGCGGGAGGCCCTCATTCAAACAGGAAACTCGAAGAGGGTCATTATGGCGATGGATGGCGGCAGGTTTCATCCGGTCCCTGTCGAAGTGGGAATGGAAAGTGGCGGTTTCCTGGAAATTCGATCCGGCTTGAAGCCGGGGGATGAGGTCGTCATTTCCGCACAATTCCTGATCGACTCCGAGAGCAGCATCCGGGCGGGATTTACGCGGATGAGCGAAGCCAACGCCGGATCGAAGCAAAGTCGTACCGGACACGCTTCCGCGGTGAATGACGACATGAACTAAGGCTGATCCCCGAGGGTCGGTCAGAAAATTTTGCGTACGGGCGCCCGCGGGTCTGACGATCACGCCATCGGCGCCTATCGCCAAGGAGTGTCGGGATGGTTGTTCGGATCATCATATGGTCGATCAAAAATCGCTTTTTGGTCATCATTGTGTCGCTGTTGTTGACCCTGTGGGGCATCTATTCGGTGTTGAATACACCGGTTGACGCCCTGCCCGATCTTTCCGACGTGCAGGTGATCATCAAGACATCGTATCCGGGACAGGCGCCCCAAGTGGTGGAGGATCAAGTCACCTATCCCATCACCACCACCATGCTTGCGGTGCCCCGCGCCGTCAATGTGCGCGGTTACTCGTTCTTTGGCGATTCCTACGTCTACATAATCTTCGAGGACGGCACGGATCTCTATTGGGCCCGCTCCCGCGTCCTGGAGTACATGAATCAGGTGACCAGCCGTTTGCCTCCTCAGGCCCGCGTCTCCCTGGGGCCGGACGCCACGGGAGTGGGCTGGATCTTCCAGTATGCCCTGGTCGACCGCACGGGAAAGCACGATCTCTCTCAATTGCGCTCGATACAGGATTGGTTTCTCAAATTCGAGTTGCAGACCGTTCCGGGTGTGTCCGAGGTGGCCACGATAGGTGGGATGGTCAAACAATACCAGGTTGTCATCGATCCCAATCGCCTGCGGGCCTATTCGCTCACGTTGGATAAGATCAAGAAGGCCATTCGCCGCGGCAATCAGGAAGTCGGCGGATCGGTGGTCGAAATGGCTGAAGCCGAATACATGATTCGGGCGTCGGGCTACATCGAAGGGCTGGACGATCTCCGCCAGATTCCGGTCGGCGTCACCTCTACCGGGACACCCATCCTGTTGGATCACGTGGCCGACATCCGCATCGGGCCCCAGATGCGCCGCGGAATCGCCGATTTGAATGGCGAAGGCGAAGTGGTCGGGGCTGTCGTCATCATGCGTTGGGGCGAAAACGCCCTGGCCACTATCGAGGCCGTCAAGGAGCGGCTGGACCAACTTCGCTCCAGCCTGCCGGAGGGCGTCGAAATCGTGACGACCTACGACCGCTCGGGGCTGATTCTGCGGGCGATCGAAAACCTGACCAGCAAGCTCGTGTTGGAGTTTCTGGTCGTCACGTTGGTAACGGGTATCTTCCTCTTTCACGTGCGCTCGGCGTTCGTCGCCATCTTCAGCCTGCCCGTGGGGATCTTGGTGGCGTTCATCATCATGCGGATGCAGGGAATCAACGCCAACATCATGTCCCTGGGCGGAATCGCCATCGCCATCGGCGCCATGGTGGACGGCGCGATCGTCATGGTCGAAAACGTTCACAAACACGCTGAAAAGGAACCGCTCACCGACCGCAACCGCTGGAGCACCATCGCCAGAGCCACCGCCGAGGTGGGACCGTCGTTGTTCTTTGCCCTGCTGATCATCACCGTGAGTTTCCTGCCGATCTTTACCCTGCAAGCCCAGGAAGGGCGCATGTTCGCCCCCCTGGCCTACACCAAGACATACGCCATGGCAGCGGCGGCCTTTTTGTCCATCACGCTGGTGCCGGTACTGATGGGGTATTTCATCCGGGGCAAAATCATCGCCGAACGACGCAACCCCATCAACCGGTTTTTAATGCTGGTCTACAAACCGATCATCAACACCGTCCTGTCCGCACCGAAACTCATTGTCTTATTGGCACTTGTCTTTACCGCCAGTGGAATTTGGCCGCTGATGCAGATCGGCTCCGAATTCATGCCGGAACTGGACGAGGGCGACTTGTTGTACATGCCCAGTACCTTTCCGGGCATCTCGGTGGGCAAGGCGCGGGAGTTGCTGCAGCAGACGGATCGGCTGATCAAGACGGTGCCCGAAGTGAAACAGGTATTCGGCAAGATCGGGCGGGCCGAAAGCGCCACCGATCCCGCCCCGCTGACGATGGTGGAAACGACCATTCAATTGAAACCGCAGGATGAGTGGCGGCCGGGGATGACGACACAGAAGCTCATTCGCGAACTGGACAGCCTGGTGAAATTCCCGGGGCTCACCAACGCCTGGGTGATGCCCATCAAGAACCGCATCGACATGCTGGCCACGGGGATCAAGACGCCGGTGGGGATCAAAATCTCGGGCGAGGATATGTCGGTCATTCAGGAAATCGGCGAACAGATCGAACGCGTGCTCAAGGACGTGCCCGGAACGACTTCCGTCTTTGCCGAGCGCGTCGCCGGAGGCCGGTTTATCGACGTCGATATCGATCGAGTAAGGGCGGCACGGCACGGACTCAACATCAGCGATGTGCAGGAGATCGTGCAGATGGCCATCGGAGGCATGAACATCGCCGAAAGTGTGGAAGGACTGGAGCGCTATCCGATCAACATCCGCTATCCCCAAAGCGTACGGGATTCCGTGGAAAAGTTGCGCCTGATTCCCATCGTCACGCCGGCGGGCGCTCAAATCCCCCTGGGCCAAGTCGCGACGATCACAATCAACGATGGTCCGGCCATGATCAAAAGCGAGAACTCCCGGCCGAACGGGTGGGTATTCATCGATATCCGCGACCGCGACCTAGGTTCGTACGTGGCCGATGCCCAGCGGGTCGTAGCGGAGGAAATCCAACTGCCCGCGGGATACGCCATCTCCTGGTCCGGACAGTACGAATACATGCAACGGGCCAAGGAACGGCTCCAGGTGGTGGGGCCACTCACCCTGCTGGTCATCATGTTTCTCCTCTACGTCAATTTCCGGCGTTTCGCGGAAGTGCTGATCATCATGATCACTCTGCCCCTGGCTGCCGTCGGCGGGCTGTGGCTGATGTACTTCCTCGATTACGATTTCTCGGTGGCCGTGGGTGTGGGATTCATCGCGCTGTCCGGCGTGGCGGTGGAAATCGGGGTGATCATGCTGGTTTACCTGAATCTGGCCGTCAGCCGGCGCCGGCAAGACCTCGGGGACAGCAAATTTACCCGCGCTGATCTCCGGAAAGCGGTGATCGAGGGTACTTTGCTCAGGTTGCGGCCGATCATCATGACCGTCGCCGCCATCATCGCGGGGCTGCTGCCGATCCAGCTCGGCGGCGGCACGGGTTCCGAAGTGATGCGCCGCATCGCGACGCCCATGGTGGGCGGCATGGCCAGCGCCACGGTTCTGACACTGCTCATCATTCCCGCCGTCTTCTACCTTTGGTGGACCTGGAAGTTGCGTGGGCTTAACGAGGGGGCAATATCATCCGGCCGGTAGCCGGTGCGAGACTTCATGGCACGCGGCTGCGTAGGCGATGAACCCTGGACGCGCCAATGCGATTGGTGGCCCGTATCACGGTTCCCAATTGTAGTGCTTGTTTTCAAACCGGAGGCCGACCGGCTGCTGCGCCTATCACTAGGTGAGCGAAAAATGGCCATCATTTCCGAATCCAAAAAACGAAGGAGTTCAACCATGAATTACCACATGCTCGTTTCCAGATTTCTTGTTTTCGTATTGGCTGTCGCCGGTTTGGTGCTGGTCGGCTTTGCTCAACCCGCCACCGTGTGGGCGGACGAGGGATCTCAGGTCCACACCGCCGTAGGGATCGTCAAGGAAACCGATACGGCGGGAAGAACCGTCACCCTGGCCCACGGAGCCGTGGAAAGCCTCGGTTGGCCGGCCATGACCATGAAGTTCCAGGTTGCGGACAAGCAGCTTTTGGAGAATCTCTCGAAAGGCAAAACGGTCGAGTTTGACATCGTGAAGCGAGGAAACGCCTACGTCATTGTGGACGTCAGATAGGACGTTCCGACCTGTGTCACGGTGGGGCAGCCAAGACGATCTGGTTGGTGACGGAACCCACCTGGGCGGTCCCCCAATATCCCGGAAAACGCCTCGATCCTTTTCCCTCACCCGAATATTTCACCAGCGGTGTTGAGTCTCGATATTTGATCTTTTTGTTGCCTCGATTCCGGGTCGGTTTGTTTTTGTGGGATATTGGGGGCGCGTGATGCCGACTTCGGGCGCTCATGCGCCTTGTTTTTTCTGTTTTTGGCCGCACCTTTCCCTGACCCCCTTTTTCACCGAACGTTTGCATCCCCCCCGGCCCCTTTATCCGTCAGTCGGGGGGCCAAGCGCCGGGCCACCAGTGCGAACAGGTCCGCATATGGACACCCACTGGCCAGCAGGAAGCGCACGCGGCGCGAGTTGCGCACGATCACCGCGCCGATCTTGATCAGTTTGAGGCGGATGGTGTGCACCTGGGCGCGCTCCAGCCTGGTGCCTTTCAGCCCCAGTCGGCGGATGGTCTCCAGCAGGGTATAGGCCATGGCCGAGAGCAGCAGCCGGAACTGGTTGGGCCACCAGCGGTGAGCCGAGGTGCGGTCGGCGAAGAGCATCTGCTGCTCCTTGATGCGGTTTTCCATTTCGCCACGGGCGCAATAAATCCGCTCGTAGAGCTTCCGTGAGTTCCCCGGCAGGTTGGTGACCACGTAGCGCGGATTGGAGCCCCTGGCCTCGTGTTCGATGCGGGCGATCACCCGCCGTTGCCGGTCCCAGGTGTGGGCGG
>JACZRV010000031.1 GCA_022574555.1 SAR324 cluster bacterium | reverse complement strand
GGCCGACCCGATTTGCATTGACAAGTCGGCGGATTGCCCTGAGCGCAGCCGAGGGGCTTACCAGCACTGGCCATTGCCGTGACCGAGGCAAATCCTTGACAAGCAGCCGTCCCGTGCGCTCTTTTGAGGGCAGTAGCGGTAAATTTGAGAACGGTGCCCGTATGCAATCCTCCTGACATTTTCGGGGTAAGACCCATGGAGCCGCAAAGCGTAGAACGCAAGCTGACGGCGATCCTCAGCGCCGACGTGAAGGGTTACAGCCGCCTCATGGGGGACGACGAGGAGGCCACCCTGCGCACCCTCACCGCCTACCGCGAAGTATTTTCCTCCCACATTCAACAGCATCGGGGACGCGTGGTGAATACGCCGGGGGATGCGATCCTGTCCGAGTTCGCCAGCGTGGTGGACGCGTTGCGCTGCGCGGTGGAGATTCAGCGCGAGCTGGCCGAGCGCAACGCCGAGCTTCCCGAGAATCGGCGCATGCTGTTCCGCATGGGAATCAACCTGGGCGATGTCCTGGTCAAGGACGGCGATATCTTCGGCGACGGGGTCAATATCGCCGCGCGGCTGGAAGGACTGGCCGACCCGGGCGGAATCTCCATCTCCGGCAGTGCCCACGAGCAGGTCAAGGGCAAGCTCGATCTGGAGTACGATTACCAAGGCAAGCGGTCCGTCAAGAACATCATGGAAACGGTGCCGGTTTATCGGGTGTTGTCCTATCCGGGAGCGGCCGCCCACCGGGTCGTGGCCATCAAACGCCGATTCGCCCGCTCATGGCGCATTGCGGCCCTGGCCGCCGGGCTCGCCGTTCTGCTTGGGGGAGGAGCCGTTGCCGCCTGGTATCTTTTGACTCAACCAACGTCATTCTTCGCGGAGACCAAGACCCGAGCGCCGCCGCCCCTGCCCGACAAGCCCTCCCTCGCCGTGCTGCCTTTCGTCAATACCGGCGGCGACCCCGAGCAGGCGTATTTCAGCGACGGCATGGCCGAGGAGATCACCACCACCCTTTCCAGGCTTTCCAATCTGTTCGTGATCGCCGCCGACTCCGCCTTCACCTACAAAGGCAGGGACGTGGATCTGGACGACGTGGGTGAGGAACTGGGCGTGCGCCACGTGCTGGCAGGGAGCGCCCGGAACGCCGATGGGCGGATCCGCATCGACGTCCGGCTCGTCGAGGCCGCCACCGGCAATGAGGTTTGGTCGCAGGAGTATGATCGGGACCTGCCAGAGCTATTCGCGGTGCAGCATGAGATCACGCGGCGTATCGTGACCGAACTCAATATTGAACTAGCCGAGGATGAGGAAATACGCGTCTGGCGGCGACCGACGGACAATCTTGAGGCCTATGATGCCTACCTGCGAGGGCTTGAGCTGTCACATCGCTTACCGCAAACAGCCAACGCCCAGGCAATTCGGATGCTCGACAAAGCAATCGAGCTGGACCCGGAATTTGCCGCGGCTCATGCGCTGCTGGCACGTGTCCACATGATTGATTTCTGGTACCAGTGGAGTCCATCCCGCCTAAAATCCAGGGTCCGGGCAGTCGAGCTGGCGAGTAAGGCCATCGTCCTGGATGACTCCGAGCCCATGTCCTATGCCGTATTGGGCCTGGTCCATCTTTTTCGAAGGCAGCCTGAACGGGCCATTACCGAGCTCGAGAGGGCCGCCGCGCTGAGTCCCAATGATTCCGTAGCGGGCGCGCTAATGGCGAATGCCCTGATGCATTTGGGGAGGCTGGACGAAGCTCTGGTGCAGATCAAGAAGGCGATGCGCGTAGCGCCCGAATTTCCAGCATGGTATTGGACAGTATTGGGCGATGTGCATCGGCGGATGGGTGGGTATGACGAGGCGATCGCGGCCTTTAAGGAAAACGTCGGCCGCAACCCGGAGAATTTTACCGGACACATTCTGTTGATTGCCACCTATGGGGCCCTAGGAGAGCAAGCGGAAGCCGGAGCTCAAGCCGCGGAGCTTCTCCGGCTCCACCCCAAATTCCACGTGGACGGATATATTTCAGGCTATGGCCCACGAGCGCTCATTTACCACCATTCTGGGGAAAAGCTCCTCATCGCCCAATCACTCCGCGAGGCCGGCTTGAAGTGAACGAGAGGAGTATGATACAAATACCGCCTTTCGCGAACGATGATCCGTTTCTCGTTAGATTTTGAAGAAACCCATTTAGGAGGTGGCAGGATGATGCACGATCGTTCACTTATCGGCGGATGCTCGCTGGCCTTCCTTGCCGTTCTGCTGCTTCTCCCGATCCAGGGACGATCGCAGGATGTGCCGGAGGGAGTTAGTGTCGTGGTGATATCCGAGGTTGAGGTCAATTCGCCTGGTATCGAAAAGGTATTGCTGATGAAGGTCACCATGCAACCTGGAAAAGCCTGGGAAGATGTTCCACTCGACAACTTAGAATTTTGTCACCTCACGGAAGGAAGTTATACGATTGTGGTCCACGATCTTGAAATCACGAATACCTATACGGTGGGAGCCCGATGGTTTAACCGCAAGGGATGGACCATTTCTCTCTACAATAAAGGCGATGTGCCCGCGGTCCAATGGGTTTATCAGATTGTCGAAAAAAAGTAGGCTTGGTTTTCTCAAATGGCTATGGGTATCCCTTCATCGAACACTTTCACGCATGGATTCCGCAATCGGATCACCTTCTCCACACACTTGAGATCACCACCCAATATCCGCCGGGCGCCCGCTGGGTTAACCAGAAGGGGTGGACCGTATCCATTTACAACAAAGGCGATGTGCCCGCCGTCCAGTGGATTTGGCAAATCGTAAGCGAAGAATAGATTTATCCGCGACAAAACGCTCGGGAGGGCTTCGGCGGATGCTCCTCCGGCTCACATAGCGAAACAACATGGGCAAGAATATATTCGAAAAGATATGGGACGAGCACGTCGCCGCGGAAGACGGCGGGCAGACCATTCTGTATATCGATCGGCACCTCGTTCACGAGGTGACCACACCCCAGGCCTTCGAGGGGCTGCGCATGGCGGGGCGGACGGTTCGCCGGCCCGAAGCCACGATGGGCGTGATCGACCACAACATTCCCACGGTTGAGCAGACCAAACCCATCCAGGACCCGCTTTCCGCGCTGCAAGTGGAGACGATGATCAAGAACTGCGCCGAATTCGGTGTGCCGCTTTTCAAGATCGGAGACCCCCGCAACGGGATCGTTCACATCGTGGGACCCGAACAGGGCGCCACTCAGCCGGGAATGACGATCGTCTGCGGCGACTCACACACCTCCACCCACGGCGCTTTCGGAGCGCTGGCCTTCGGCATCGGCTCTTCGGAAGTGGAGCACGTCCTGGCCACCCAGGCCCTGCTGCAGGCCAAGCCCAAATCCATGCTGGTGCGCATGGAGGGGCGGGCTTCCTCCGGTGTCACGGCCAAGGATATCATTTTGGCCTTGATCGGCGAGATCGGTGTGGGTGGCGGCACGGGGTATGTGATCGAGTACGCCGGGGAAGTGGTGCGCAACTTCACCATGGACGGGCGCATGACCCTGTGCAACATGACCATCGAGGCCGGCGCCCGGGCGGGCCTGGTGGCGCCGGACGAAAAAACCTTCGCCTACCTGCGCGGCCGGCCCATGGCGCCCAAGGATGCCGGCTGGGACGCCGCGGAAACGTTTTGGCGTTCTCTGCCATCCGATGCCGACGCGGTCTATGACAAAACGGTGATCCTGAATGCCACCGATGTGGTGCCTCAGGTGACCTGGGGCACGAATCCGGGGATGGTGACCGAAGTCACGAGTCGCGTGCCCGACCCCGCCGCGGAAGCCGATCCGGTCAAGCGGGCGGCCATGGAAAGTGCGCTCAAATACATGGGGCTCGAAGCCAACACCCGCATGACCAGTATTTCCGTCGACAAGGTCTTCATCGGCTCCTGCACCAACAGCCGTATCGAGGATCTGCGCGACGCCGCCCGTTACGTCAAGGGGCGCCAGGTGGCGCCCCAGGTCACGGCCCTCGTCGTGCCCGGCAGCGGATTGATCAAGGTCCAGGCCGAGTCCGAAGGGCTGGATGTGGTGTTCCGGGACGCGGGTTTTGAATGGCGGGAACCCGGCTGCTCCATGTGCCTGGGAATGAACCCTGACGTATTGGCACCGGGGGAGCGGTGTGCCTCCACCAGCAACCGCAACTTCGAAGGACGCCAGGGCCGGGGCGGCCGCACCCATCTGGTCAGTCCGGCCATGGCCGCCGCGGCCGCCATTGCCGGCCACTTTGTCGACATCCGCGATGAGGAAACCGCGGAATTGTAGATAAGGCCGGCCCTACGGACACATACAGAAACATGATCCTGGATCGCCCATGGAACCGTTCACAACGCACAAGGGTATCGCCGTCCCCTTCAACCGGCCGGATATCGACACCGACGCGATCATCCCCAAAGTTTTTTTGAAAAGTATCGCCCGCACGGGCTTCGGCAAGAACCTTTTCAATGACTGGCGCTATTTCGATGGCGACCCATCCAAGCCCGATCCGGACTTCGTCCTGAATCAACCCCGATATCGGGGAGCCGCCATTCTGGTCGCGAAGGAGAACTTCGGATGCGGCTCCAGCCGCGAGCACGCGGCCTGGGCCCTCACCGACTACGGCATCCGTTGTGTCATCGCCCCCAGTTTCGCGGATATTTTTTACAGCAACTCCCAGAAAAATAGCCTGCTGCCCGCCATTTTGCCAAGTTCCGCGGTGGATCGACTGATCGCGGAAATCGAGGCCACCCCCGGTTATGAACTCACTGTCGACCTGCCGGCGCAAAACGTTCGATCCCAGGGAGGGCTCTCGTTCGATTTCGACATTGACCCGGAAAGCAAGCGCCGTATGCTGGAGGGCCTGGACGACATCAGCGTAACCCTGAGCCACGAAGCCGAAATCACCGCCTTCGAGGAAAATCGCAGAAAGACCCGGCCCTGGCTGTAAGTCACTCTTCTCTGTGCGGTAACCTCACGGGCGCCAAGGCTGGGCGCGACCACTTTCGCCCGCTTGCAGGGCAAGTTCCGACGCTCCCGCACCATCCTGTTCGTCCTTGTCCCCTACACGCGGACGTATGGAATCAATTGGGACGTTGCGTTCGCCCCTGATGTTTGCGGAAACCGTCTTGTCCAACGATGCGAATCGATCTATGAATAGTGGTTCCGGCCGCCCGCACGGCGGCAGCGAACCCTGGATGAATTTATGACGGAAATCCCGGACAACCGTTTTTTTCTCGAGCTGATCCCCATGCGGCCCGACGAGCGCATCGATCCGGAAGTCGTCGGGTCCTATCTCAGGGGCAAAATCCCCGACTCGGCCGGCACGCCGAAAATCCTCCAATTTAATGGGGGACGGGCCAATCTAACGTATCTATTGCAGTACCCGAATCGGGAGTATGTGCTCAGACGCCCACCCCTGGGGCCGGTCGCGCCCAAATCCCACGATATGGAACGGGAATCCCGGGTGCTGCTTCGGTTGCACAAGGCCTATCCGTTGGCGCCCCGGGCGTACCTATTCTGCTCCGATCCGGAGATAGTCGGCGCGCCATTTTTCGTGATGGAACGACGGCGGGGGATCGTCATCCGCGAATCGATGCCTGAGCGGTTCAAAGGCCAACCTGAACTATTCCGCCGCATGAGCGAAATGATCGTGGACGGTCTGGCCGAACTGCACGGCGTGGACCCCAAATCTATCGGATTGGAGGAATTGGGGCGGCCGCAAGGCTACGTCGAACGCCAGATCAAGGGCTGGCACTCACGTTGGGAAGGGGCCAAAAACGAGGACGTTCCGGATTTTTACCGCATGTACGACTGGCTTCTGGAACGCATTCCGCCCCCCCAACGGGAAAGTCTGGTGCACAACGACTACAAGCTGGACAACATGATGGTCGACGCGGAGGATCCGTCCAAGTGCGTCGCCGTTTTCGATTGGGACATGTGCACGTTGGGCGACCCGTTTATCGATCTGGGCACCCTGCTCAGCTACTGGGTGCAGCCTTCGGATAGCCAGATGCGTATCTCCCTATCGCCCATGCCCACCGCCCAGCCCGGATTTTACACCCGCGAGGAGGTGACCAAGCGCTACGCCGAGAAGAGCGGGCTCGACCTGGGGACGATCCTTTTCTACGAGATCTTCGCCATGTGGAAGTCTGTCGTGGTGATTCAACAGATTTTCATCCGCTTGCACCGTGGCCAGACTCAGGACACGCGGTTCGCCGATTACAACAAGCGGGCCCTGGGCCTGCTTGACGTTGCGTGGGAACTCGTCAAGGATTGGGACGGCGGATGACCGCTTGAACCATCCTGTTGCCGCCGACGCACGCCATAGGTGACAGAGACCTGGAATCTGCCGGCAAACCCGATCCACGCCCAGGATCGTTTACCGGCTGCCGCCCATGGCGACGAGGCATTTCATATCACCCGTTCGAACCCTAGAGACCATTGAGCGAGTCGAAAAAAATTCTGGAACGGTTTGCCTCTACGGAGCATCTTGTGCTGGTGCGGGTTCGGGACGCCAAAGGCGTGCTGACCGCCGTCCTGCCCAATCTGCCGGCCAATCACGATTCGTTGCGGGTGTTTCACGGCATCCAGGACCGCGACGGACAGGTTGGTCCCAAGGAAGCGGCCGAGGGCCGAAAAGCGTTGCTGCCCTTGGGTCTGGCTGCCGAACACACGATTTCGCGGCTTTTGGCCCGGGCGGCGGACGGAGAAACCTTCCAGCTTAGGGCCATCGCCTCGCCGGTCGCGGGGCTGCTGGACAGAATCGCCTCTCGTGAAGGAGACCGCAGCGATACCGAAGCCTTCGTGGATCTGCTCAACGCGGGAGACATCCGGGCCGCCGAAAAGGTGGGAGATTCTTGGGAGCCTCAACCCTATGTGATCGACGGGATCCTCAATTATTTCAAGGTACAACCCAACACTCGGATCGAAGACGGCTACTGGGACAAGATTCCGTTGAAGACGGCCCATCACGATGACGAGATGTTCGAGGCGGAGGGGGTTCGCTACGCTCCTGGCTGCCGAGTGCGAACCGGGTGTTACATCGGCGCCGGCACGGTGGTCATGAACCAGGCTTTTATCAATATTGGCGCCTATATCGCGGGCGAAGGCGTGATGGTCGACGGTGGCGCGAGGATCGCCTCATGCGCTCAGATCGGCAAGGGCGTCAAATTCGGAGCGGGCTCGGGTATCGAGGGTATCCTGGAACCCGCGGGACGCCTTCCTTCCATTGTCGAGGATTCGGCCAAGATAGGCGCCATGTGCGAAGTTTCGGGCATCGTCGGTGAGGGTGCCGTGATCGCAAGCGGCGTGGTGATGGCATCCGGGAAGAAGATCTATGACGAGGAGAAGGACGAAATCGTCCCCCCCAAGGAAATCCGGGTCGGCGACACCGTGTACCAGATACCCGTCATCCCGCCTTACCGGCTGGCCGTCGGAGGTGCACTGATGTCAGATTCGGGACGGTTCACCACCGACGCCATCATCCTCAAGCCCGGCGACCTGAGGGATAGCAGCACCCTGAAGCATTTCCAAAAGCAAGGCGTTCTTTACGGTTGACCGCCCGGCAGCCGCACCGAATGGCAACAAATACACCGCATGCGCCATTGGCGGCTCGAATTCGCCAGGGGTGACCCCGACGCGCCAAGCGCTCCCTCCAAGTCCAACTCGTATCGCACTCCGGTATATTTCCCCACCCCCGCCGCAAGTATCATTTCCTTTGAATTACGCCGCTACGCAACGAAAATACAAATTGCCAAGCACCATCACCCACAAATGGAATATAAATTACATATTTTTTATATTTCATAATAGGGTTGACTTTTAGCACCCGTAGATATAGAGTGCTAACATCTTTGAAAGCGGTAATAATTTTCGAATTTGGAGAGGAATCCTTGGTGAAGGCGAAAAATCAAAAACAGGTTACCCACGAAGAAATCCATAAGGCATTGAAAAAATTTCGGAAACTGGGCGGGTTGATCACCCGCCTACCGGACCAGGTGACCCCGCGCAACGTCCTTATCGGTGCCCGTTGGAGTATGTACGAATCGATCTCCGGCATAGCGACCGTTGTGGAGTCATCTACCAGATAACGACGTACCTTAATTTTCCGCCACCGGAATTGAGGCGGGAGCGGAAAATTCCGGACGTATGGCGCCGCCGGCGATTTCGATTTGTAGGCGAAAGGGCAGGTATCTTTCGGGAAGGCAGACGATTCCGTTGCATGCGGAGTAGGCCAGAGTACCGGAGAGCAGGTGCTTACCGGCATCAACCGGGTGGTTTAAGCGCACAACTGCCCAAAATCGGACTTGCCCTTTGTGAACCCGATAGGCCGCTCCGGTTAAAACGTCCAGTTCCAGGATCGGCTTACTCTCGAAGCTGACGCCCAGGGCAAAAGGAATGCCTTTATCCAAGACGATGGATGTGGGGGGGCCGCTTTCCCCGTCCGAATCCAGGGAATAGATGTACCAGGGATCGGCGACAAATACCTCCACAACCAGCTGCCCGTATTCCCCGAATCTCAGGGGATTGGGCCCGAAGCTGGCTGCCACCTCCAGGCGCACCTCGGTGCCGGGATCCTTACTGAGGAACCGTATCTGAGCGTGAGACATCACCGGCGCAAGGCCGATAACCACCAAAGCTGCGGCCAGTTGTCGAACAGCGCTGGGCGAGTGCACAGTCTCCTCGCGTTATAAGACTCTTTTAATCGCAAAAATCCATAAATCGGACGAACGAGGCCTTGAGCCCATGATGGGCCGATCCGGATCTTGCCGTCAATCAAGGCCTTTTCGGCAGCGCATCCGGTGATTGGCGCGCCCGCAAATGCGCTCTATTAAGAACACCCCATGGAGTTGCCGCAACTCAGGCAGCGGTAACAGGAGCCGTTGCGCACGGTGAGGTGACCGCAGGCATCGCAAACCGGGGCGTCGCCCATCATTTCTGCCATGTGCTCGTCCAGTGCATTCTCACGCATGTGTTGCGACGTCTCCATCGGTACGTTATTTAGTGCGGGTGCATCATCCGCCATGCCATCGGAACGGGTGTCTATACTCTTGGGTGGGATGTGGATGAAGTCGTGCTTGCCCAGATATTCCATTCCCAGGATGCGGAAAATGAAGTCCGGGATCGACGTGCAGCTCCGTAAGTTGGGGTGGTCGGTGATGCCATAAGGTTCGAAGCGGGTGAAGGTGAACATCTTCACGTATTTTTCCAAGGGCACGCCATAGGAGAGCCCCACCGAGATCGCCTGGGCAAAGCTGTTCATCATGCTGCGATAGGCGGCGCCCTCCTTGTACATGTCGATGAAGATTTCACCCAGCTCTTTGTTCTCGTACTCTCCGGTACGCAGGAAGAGCTTGTGGCCGGCAACGATGGCCTCCAGGGTGAATCCGGTGCGCCTGCGCGGCAGTTCCTTGCGTTCGCCCCAGACCCGTTGATTTGGATCGCTGGTCGTGCGCTCGTCTTGACCGCTCTCTGCTCCGGTAGCGGAATTCATGTCCGCCGATTTGGAATTCAGCGGTTGCGAACCCTTGGATCCGTCCCGGTAAAGTGCCACCGACTTCAATCCATAGCGCCAAGATTGGACGTAGAGATCCTCTATCTCGTCGACCGTTGTCTGTTCGGGGACATTGATGGTTTTCGAGATCGCGCCGGATATGAAAGGCTGCACCGCCGCCATCATCTTGATGTGGGCGATGGGCGGAATGTAGCGCTTACCGTCCTCTCCACAACGGTTGGCACAATCGAAAACGGGCAGGTGCTCCGGCTTGACGTGAGGAGCGCCCTCTATGGTCTCCATGCCACCGACGCGGATTTGTGCGGCCTTGATCTCCTCCCATTCCATGCCCCGGGCCAGCAGGCTTTCCGGATTGACGTGGGGCGTGTAGGCGTTCATATTTCCGGACATCTTGACCGATTGGGCCGCTTCCTGGATCTCGTCATCGGAAAATCCCAGGGTTTTCAGCCGGGCCAAATCGAGTGGCACGGCGTCCTCCAGATTTCCGGTGCCCACGATGTAGATCAGGGCATCCTCGATTTGGCCGTCCGTGTAACCCAGGTTGTGGAGCGATTCCTTCAAGGATTGGTTCACGATCTTGAGGAACCCGCCACCGGCCAGCTTTTTCCATTTGACGATGGAGAAATCGGGTTCGACGCCGGTGGTGTCGCAATCCATCAACAGACCGATGGTGCCGGTCGGGGCCAAGACGGTCATCTGGGCATTGCGATAGCCGTGTAATTCGCCCAGGGATTCCGCCCGCTCCCAAGAATCCCGCGCGGCCTCGTGGAGTTCCCGCGGGCAGATGCGCGCATCGATCAGGGCAGTTGCGGCCGCCTTGTGTTTGCCGATTACCCGCATCATGGACGAGCGGTTCTTGATATAGCCCGGAAATGAACCCATATGAGAGGCTATCTCCGCCGACACGGCGTAGGCCTCGCCACAAAGCACGGCGGTCAGGGCGCCGGCATAGGCACGGGCCTCCTCGCTGTCGTAGGGCATTCCGTTTACCATCAACAACGTTCCCAGATTGGCATAACCCAGCCCCAACGGCCGGTAATTATGGCTGTTGCGGGAAATTTCCTCGGTGGGATAGGAACTGAAATCCACCAGGATTTCCATGGCGGTTGCGAAGACGCGGATAGCCGACCGGTAGGCATCCAAATCGAAACTGCCGTCGGCGCTGCGGAACTTCATCAGGTTCAGGGATGCCAGGTTGCACGCCGTGTCATCGAGAAACATGAATTCCGAGCAGGGATTGGAAGCCCATATGCGACCGGTTGCGGAGCAGGTGTGCCAATCGTTGATGGTCGTATCGAACTGCAGGCCGGGATCGGCGCAGCTCCACGCAGCCTGGGCGACCTCGCCCATGATTTCGCGGGCCTTGTAGGTCTGGTGCACCTCGCCCGAAGTGCGCAGCGTGGTGGACCAATCGCCGTCTTCCTCATAGGCCTTGAGGAATTCTTCGGTCACTCGAACAGAGTTGTTGGCGTTCTGCCCAGAGACGGTGCGGTACGCCTCCCCGTCGAAATCCGAGTCGTAGCCAGCGGCGATGAGCGCCTTGGCCTTGGTTTCTTCCTTGGCTTTCCAGCGAATGAAATCGATGATTTCGGGATGGTCGACATCCAGGCAAACCATTTTGGCGGCCCGCCGCGTCGTGCCGCCGGATTTGGTCGCTCCGGCGCCCTTATCGAACACCTCCAGGAAGGACATCACACCCGATGACGTGCCGCCTCCGGAGAGATGTTCATATTTGCTGCGCACCCTTGAAAAATTGGTGCCCGTACCGGAACCGTACTTGAATACGCGGGCCTCCTTCTGCACCAGGTTGAAGATGGACATGAGATTATCGTCCACCCGCTGAATAAAACAGGCCGAACATTGGGGGTTCTTGTAGGAGTCGTCGATCATCACCGTTTTACCGAGAGCATCGTCCCAATGCCAGTTTCCCGGTGAACCGTGGATCCCATACTCCTGGTGCAGACCGCAGTTGAACCATACAGGGGAATTGAATGCTCCCCGCTGGGTAGCCAGCATGAAAGTCAATTCGTCCTGGAAGGAATCGGCATCCTGGGAGGTGCGGAAATATCCCTGATCTTCGCCATTGGCGCGGATGGATTGCACGATACGGTGGATCACCTGACGCACCGAATGCTCCCCGCCTTTGCCGGGTATGCCGGCCTTGCGGAAGTATTTGGAGACCACGATGTCCGTGGCCAACTGGCTCCAATCCTCGGGGACTTCCACGTCATCCATCTCGAATACAATCGTACCGTCCGGTTCGCTAATCACCGAACGGCGTTTGACGAACTTGACCGGCGCAAGGGGGTCGTCGCCCTCTCTGGTGAAGTGGCGGGGAATGATCATTCCCTCTCGGGCCGGCTGTTCCGTCAGCCCTTTGATACCGGCATCCTTGGCTTTCCCTGTTTCCGTCATGGCGACACCCCGTGATTCATGTCACTGATATTCTACATGATAGATGCACTGCTGCCCGTTATCGCGAATGATGGACCCATCGTTCCGCACATCAGGTGCCAACATCAATAATATCAGTAGATTGTAAAATGACCAGCAGATCTATGTTGCTCCTTGGTCAGGATCTGATGGCAAACCGAACTATCGACACGACACCCCGGAAGCGCCGTTGCCTCTGCAATGTCGTAGTCAAGACGGACTGGACGGATATTATAGAGGGAGTTTCGCTGGCAAATTACACCTTGCACCCCATCCGTGGGATTGAGTCAACCATGCCGGTTGCCTCTCCGCGGACCATCCATGGCCGCTACGTTGCATGGAATTACTGTGAATACCTAAACCCCGACCGAGATTCGTCTCGAATTGCCTCGACTGGCCCGTCGCTACTGTCCGGGATAGTTTTAGCACGGCAAAAAATCATCGGTCAACAAATATTATTTTGCTCGCGTCCCTATTTCGCTAAAACTTTGACACCGAATATTTGACACCGAATAGACGACAACGGATATTCTCTAAGGTTCGAGCGTGGTATTCATTACCAAGCTCAGGCAGGTTATCCGCATTGCGCGGCGGGGTCAAGGTCAAACCGTGCGATTTGACGACGATTTTGCGAGCCGGCGGAATGGTGCCTCTGGGGAAGATGGACGGTACACATCGCAGGGGATAAGGGGCTAAATCAGAAGCCTATGCAAGAGAAGTCAATATGAGGAATATCGCCCTGCTAGGGACGGTGATTGCGTTTTTGATCGCGACGGTTTTCGTGTCTACGGAGCTATGTGCCCAGGAAACGGAACCGGTGCCCACAGATGCGGCTCCGCAGGACACGGTAACAACGGAACCCGGCACCGTCGATGGGGGCGAAACCGAAAGAACCGATGAGCCCCTGGATGCCCTGGATGAAGGTGACATTGTAGAACCGCCACCGGAGGACTTGGGGGACGCACCCGCAGAGGACGACGAGAAACCCCTGCTGGGTCCCGCAGAAGCACCACAAACCCTGGTTCAGGAACAAACCGAAGCCGATGCTGCGGATGCCTTCGATCAGCCATCGGACGAACCCGCAGCGGAAACGGAGGGTCAGGAATTGATCCCCACGGATCTGAATGAAGAAGCAGCTGAAACACCGGATTTAGCGCAACCGGCCGCAGAACCCATCACCGGGGAGGAGCCGGCCGAGGCTGTCGCTGAACCCGAGCCATCCGAGCCCGGCGCCGCAGGTGCAGAGCGGCAGCTGGATGGCGAGGAGATTATTGCGGAGGAGCCGCAGCCGGAACCTGACGCGGCCGAGCCGGACCTTGCGGACGAGGAAGAACAGCCCGCGCCGCCGATCGATTCCACCGTCGAGGAAACAACGCCGCAAACGCCGGCTGATTCACCACCCGCCGGACTGGTCTCGGGATCACTGGATCAAGCGCTGGCAAATCTTATAGGATTGCTGGTCGACAATCTCCCGCCCTCCGAAATGCAATGGGTGGTAGCCGTGGCCGACTTTCGCGATTTGCGAGGTGGATTCAACGATCTGGGCCGTTATGTTTCCGAAAGGATGACCACCCGCTTCTCACTCGTGAAGGGCATGCGCGTCGTGGAACGGCGGCGGCTCATGCAAGCCCTGAAAACCCTTCGGCTGGGCATCCCGGCACTCGTTGAACCACGCCTGGCCCGCCGGCTGGGCGCTGAACTGGGCGCAAACCTGTTGGTCACCGGTACGATCTCGGACCTCAACGACCGGATCGAACTCGATGCGCGGCCGTTGGATATCGCCGCGGGCCAATTGCTGCCCGGCGCGTTTACCAGCTTTCCCAAGGACGATGTGGTGGTCATCCTCATGGCCCGGGGTAGGCTGGACAGCGAGGGACAGGACCCGAGAGGTGAGGAATCGGAAGAAGAAATATTGGGTGTGCCTCAGCCAACGTACGAAAATGAATCCTACAGCATGGCCATCGAGGCAGCTCGCAAGACAGAACGGGCGATCTCGATCATTCTCTCATACGAGAACCGTTCCAATGAGCCGATCAGCCTGTTGTTCCGCCGGACAGCATATCTGATTGACGATCGCGGCGACCGTTGGGATCAGGATCATAGGGACACGGCCCATATCTGGGTGCATTGCTGCGGTACGGGGATCGAATTGATTCCTGGTACCAAGCGGCGTACCCGGCTCGATTTCGTGACCCAAGACTCCGGGGAGGGGAGAACCTTTACCCTCATCGCCAAGGAAATCCGCCCCCTCGCCGAGCGCACGGTCATTATCGACGGAATCCAACTCGGCAAAGCCCTGCCCTGATGGACCGGGTACACTCCGGTTTACGCTGAAATATCGTCCCTGGGCGGCCCTTTTTATCCAGATGCGCCGCCGATTCGTCCGTAAACCCGGCACAGGTTGCCGCACCGGCCGATAACACCGTCCGATAACACCGTACTGGTCCGGATGGGGCAGGGCGCTGGGGCAGTTGCTTTACAATTCCGCTTGTTGACCCGCCGCGGTAGCTTTAGTATCACTTTCTGTGCAGCCCGCGCCCGCTTTACAGGAGCGCCTCCTCCCTACCAGCCGAAAGGAGGGCCGCCATGTCCACGAGCCCATTCCGAGGCGTCGGGACCGCGATGATCACGCCGTTCAAGGTGGACGGTTCCATCGATCACGCGATCCTGGCCGACTTCGTAGATTTCCAGATTAGCAACGGAGTGGATTTCCTCGTACCCCTCGGCACCACCGGCGAAAGCGTGACCATGTCGGAAGCCGAACAGATCGAGGTGCTGGAAACCACCCTGAAGACCACGGCCGGACGCGTGCCGATATTGGCCGGCTGCGGCGGCAACAACACCGCGGCCATCGTCAAGAAGGGCCAACGGTTGAAGGAGGCCGGGGCCACCCATATTCTCAGTGTGAGCCCCTATTACAACAAACCGACCCAGGAGGGCATCTACCAGCATTACCGCGCCATCAAACGCGAAACCGGACTGGAGATCGTTCTGTACAGCGTCCAAGGCCGAACGGCGAGCAATGTCCTGCCGGAGACCGTGGCCCGCCTGATCGACGATGGCGTGATTTTCGGGATCAAGGAGGCCTCGGGGAGCATTACCCAGATCCAAAAGATTTGTAGCCTCGTGGGCGAGCGGTGCCAGGTCCTTTCCGGCGACGACGCGATGACGCTGCCCGTAATGGCCACCGGAGGTGTGGGGGTGATTTCGGTTGTCTCCAATGTGCTGCCCAAGGCCATGCGCGAATGGATGGCCGCCTTGGAGGCGAAGGACTACGCAAAAGGGATGGAACTTCTCAAACCTCTGCTGCCGGTTTTCGAGGCTCTATTCGTGGAATCCAACCCCATTCCAGTCAAGGGCGCCGCGTCGCTGCTGGGCTTGATGGAGGCACGTTACCGGCTGCCCCTGGTTCCGCCAGTGGAAAGCACGATGCACCAATTGCAGGACGTGCTCAAACCCTTCCGATAGGAAAATATGGCCCACCGGGCGCCATGCGGTGGGCCGGACAGCTTTTCATGCCCCTTCCTTTGCAAGAGCGGTTGGCCAACGGGCTGACCACGGTCGTCATTCCTATACCTTCGAGCCATCAGGTGCTCGTATCGCTGATGGTGCGTACCGGCTCGCGATTCGAGCCGGCCGAGCGGGCAGGAATATCGCATTTCGTCGAGCACGTGTTGTTTCGGGGCAACGAAGCCTACCCCGAGTCGCGCGCATTATTCGAGGCGTTCGAGGAGACCGGCGATATCCTCAATGCCCAGACGGGTGTGGAAACCACCGAATTCTACCAGGTCGTTCATCCCGGCAAATTGGAACGATTTTTATCGCGCCTGGCGGAATTCGTGCGCCGGCCCATCTTTTCCGGCGTGGAAAAGGAACGGCGCATCATTTTGGATGAAATGCTCTACGACTACAACGAGCAGGGGCACCTCGTCCGCCTGGATACGCTCGCCGCGGAATCCCTGTGGGGCGAAAATCCTCTCGCGCAAAGCGTGAGCGGCACCCGGGATACGGTGGCGGCGATCACGCGCGAAGACCTGCGCACCCATTACCAAGAGCAGTACTTCCCGGCCAACATGGTGCTCACCATCGCGGGTCGCGTCGATGGGGATAAGGCGCTCCGGGCCGTGCAACGCGCATTTGGCGATTGGAATCATGAGCGCACTGAGCGTGCACCGCTGCTGCCGCCTACCAAGCTCGGTCCTTTTAGCGGGCCCGCCATTCGCACCGTGAGCGACGCGGATAATCAGTTCCGGCTGCTGTTGAGTTTCCCCGCCGTAGGCTACCGCGATCCTGAGGAGATCCCTATGGCACTGATGTGCGGGGTTCTCGATGGCGGTCCCACCACACGCTTGCAGCGTGTAATCCGGGAGGAACTGGCCCTCGTGTACCAAATTGGTGCAGGCTACACCAGCTACCACGACGTCGGACAAGTGGATGTTTCGACCACGGTCTCACCGCAGCGGCTGATCGAGTTGTTGGTCGAACTCTTGCGGCTGCTCAGAAGTTTTCGGGAGGAGGGTGGGCACTCCCTGGAGTTGGATGCCGCCAAGCGGCGATACCGGCACGCTCTGGAATTCGGCCACGATTCTCTCGACACATACGTGGATCGCCATGGCTGGCCGCTACTATTCGACGCGGTTCGTTCGGAGGAGGAAGAGCGGGCACTGATGGAGGCAGTGACAGCGGAGCGGATCGGGAGCGTGGCAGCCGAGTTGTTGGCACCCGAGCGGCTGCACCTGGTTTTGGTGGGTCCGATTGATGAAGGTATGGATCAGCAGGTCAGGGATGCAGTGGCGGAATATTAGCCGGCGCGGGAAGGTAACGACAGGGGCAAGCCGGGCCTACGGTTCGATTCGTACAGGCATTGGCCTCACCGGTCGGCTACGGTCAAGAGTCAGTTGATAGCCAAGGACGCTGATGCACGAGGATGTTGGTCGCAGCGATTGTAATCGTCGATATAGGGAAAGAAGGCGTCCACTTCCTGGGCCACCCGCCGGCAGCCCGGAGCTGTACAACGCGGCGTCTCCACGAAAATGGTGTTCCAGTAACGAATCAAACTTTCGGCCTGCGGCTGGGAAGTATTGATCGTGCCGGCCATGCTGATCCACCCCTCGGAATGGTCCTCTCCCTTCCCTAAATTCCGATGCTCCGCCACCTCTGTGCAGAACGGATGCAGTAAATGTGAAAAAATCGTGGATTCCAGATACGCCATTGGAGCCGATTTCCGGACAATTACCGACACTGTTCCTCTGCCGGCCGGGCTACGAGCAGGCCCTGCTGGATGAAATAAGTGATCACCTTGGCCGTAATGAAACGATCGCCGGCGCGAGCGCTCAACATGAATTTGGCCGCGGCTGGTTGCTGATCCGGAATCCGCCGCGCCACCCGGCACCCTACATTTTCGAGCGGCAGCGCCTACCACGAGCCGAACTGATGGCGGGTGCCAGCCGCCGGAAGTTGGCCCAAGCGGTCTCCAGACGCTTCATGCCGGAATTGCGTGATGGCACCGGGTGGACCCTGCACGCGTTCACTGCCGAAGCTTCCGGGGCGGATTCGGCGGAAAAACGGATCGCCGGGATCGCTAAGGAGGTACTCATTCTGGCCGCCGCCGATTTTCCGGGTGCCTACGGCGATTATCGGGAGCCAGGAATTGCCCTCGCTGAGAGCGTGGATCGCGTGCTCCAACTGGCCCTTACAGACGCGGGGCTTTGGGGCGCGCTCGTGGCAAGTCGAGACCTCAGCGATCCCTTTCCTGGGGGGGTGCACAGGATGCAGCCGGCGCCCGGCGCGCCATCGCGATCTTACCTCAAGATCGCCGAGGCTCTGGACCTTTTTGGAGATGCGCCGGCGCCGGGTCAGCGCGTGATCGATCTGGGAGCGGCACCGGGTGGATGGAGCTATGCCTTCCTTGCCAAGGGCTGCGACGTGATCGCGGTCGATCGAGGGTCGATCAAGATCCGGGGCATGGACGATCTGCCTGGGCGACTCACCCATCTTCGCGAAGACGGCCTGCGCTATCGCCCGCCGGAACCGTGGGTGCCGGTGGATTGGCTCCTGAGCGATATGCTGATCCCACCCGGCGTGACCCTGGGGCTGCTGCGCAAATGGCTGGAAAGGAGTTGGATGCAGCGCTTCATCGTCAACATCAAACTCCCCCAACGAAATCCCTATCGCGCACTGGAGCCCATCGCGCGGTTTCTCGAGGATGCGGTCGGCTCAGGGGCCGGCTTGGCGGTCGGAATGCGCCAGCTGTACCACGACCGCCGAGAGGTGACCGTTTGGGGCCGCGTAACAAGCCAAAGCCCGCAGCAGCCCGGGACAGGTGCGAAACGAGGAAAACGGCGGAAGCGCACCCAACCGGCGGCGAGGCGTAGACTCGGGCGGCGAGCACCATGAACGAACAGACACCCAAGGATCGGGAGCAGGTGCTTTACGGCGTGAAAGCCTGCCAAGCTGTTTACGAGCAGCGCCCCGATGACATCCTGCGCATCTACTATCGAGCGGAACGCCGCCGCGAATTGGGCTCCATGCTCAAGTGGGCCGCGGCCCGGCGCATCCCCTACCGTGAGTTGGACGAGGCCGCCATGCGCCGCGTGGCCGGCACCATCCACCACGAGGGACTGGCCATGGCGGTCAATCCCCTGCGGTACGGTGTATTTGGTGCCAGTGATTCAGGTGCCAGTGTTTCTGGTGCCAACGAATCTGGTGCCGTCCGATCGACACCCGATCGGTCCTGGGTGGCCCTGGATGGCGTGGAAAATCCCTACAATTTGGGCGCCATCGTGAGAAGCTGCGCCTTTTTTGGGGTGCCGGTGATCCTGGCGGGTGGGGCGATCCCCGGCGAGAAAGTCAACGGGGCGGCGATCCGTGCGGCGGAAGGCGGCGCGGAGTGGGTAGACCTGATCGGTTGCCAAAATCTGGCGGATGCACTCGCCGCCGTCCGTGTGCTGGGTCTGACCCCCATCGGCCTGGAATCCGATGCCCCGCGCGTGTTTGGCGCGGATCCCCTGCCCCGGCCCGTGGTGCTTGTGGCCGGACACGAGCAAGCCGGTCTGTCGCCGGAAGTCCGTAACGAGTGCGATGCAATCTACGCCATTCCCGGTGAGGGCGGGGTGGGCTCCCTCAATGTCTCGGTCTCTGTGGGCATCGCCCTCGCGGAGCTCTTCCGTGATGACCAGAAAACCGGTGCAAGCCGAAAACAAGCGCGGAAAGCCGCATATCGCCGGCGATGAGTTCGGGTGCATCTCCTGGCAATCACCCGTCAAGGCGCGCTAGCGGCGGCTCGTTCATCGGGCTTGTCCTCGGCGTCATCATCCTTCCCGTTTTTGGAGAATTCCTTGAGCTTGGCCATGGTCAGATCAAAAAGCGTTCCTCCGGGATAGGTACCATCCTCCAGTATCTCTCCGGCTGTCTTGTCGGTCATCAACTCCAAGCCATCCTCGACCCGGTCGATGGGGTAGATATTAAACCTGCCGTCACTGACGGCTTGGATGACCTCGTCGGGGAGCATCAGATTCACTTGATTCTTGGCCGGTATGATCACACCGCACCCCTCGGGAAACCCGTGCTCCCGGACAAATTGGTAGAACCCGATAATCTTTTCGTTGACGCCGCCGATGGGCTGCACCTCGCCATGCTGATTCATGGAACCGGTGACGGCGATCGACTGCTTGATCGGCACCCCGCTGATGGCCGACACCGTGACGAAAAACTCCGCGGCGGTGGCCGAATCGCCGTCGATTCCGCCGTAGTTTTGCTCGAACGTGATGGAAACCGAGAGCGCCAGTGGTTCCTTGCGGGCGAACAGCTTGCCCAGGTAGCCGTTGAGGATCAGCACGCCCTTGGTGTGGATGCGGCCTGATAGATCAGCCTCGCGCTCAACGTTGATCAGCCCGCGCCGGCCGGCATAGGCCTGGGCAGTGATCCTGGTAGGCACGCCGAACATCACCCGCCCCGTCTGGTAGACCGCCAGGCCGTTGACCTGACCCGTTTTCTTGCCCTCGAAATCCAGCAGGATCGTGCCTTCGGTGATCTCCCGTTTGACGAGTTCCTCGATCTTGCTGTGCCGGAACATCTTGTGGCTCAACGCCTCGTGGACGATCTCCCGGGTCAACTCGGCATGGCCTTGGGACGTGGCGAGGTGATTTGCTTCTGTCAGAATATCCAACAATTCGGTCATTTGCGCCGTCAGACGGTTCTGATGGGAAACCAGGCGGCTCGACTCTTCGATCAGCCGGGCGATCGCGCCTTGGGTCATGGGCAGCAGCCCGTTCTGTGCCGCCTGCTGCTCGATGTACTCCACGTATTGATCCATCAGCTCGGGAGTCCGCACCAACGTGCCGGAGAAATCGGCGGTGACCTTGAATAGCCGGGAAAACTCGTCGTCCACGGTGCGGATCGTGTGGATCAACCCTTCGTCGCCCACCAGGATCACCCGCGTCTGAAACTCGACCGGGTCCGGTTCCATATGGGAAACACTGCGCCACCCCATTTCGGCCATCGGATCCTGGAGTTGCACCTTCCCGGAACGCAACGCCCGCTTCAGCGCGGCATAAGCCACGGGTTGCTGGATTAAATCGGAAACCTGGAGCAGCAGGTAACCCCCGCTGGCTTGTAAAAGACTACCGGCCCGAATCTGGGAAAAATCAGACTTGAGGACGCCCTGTTCCTCCACAAAATCCACGCCACCGATGAGGTTGGTGTAGGTCGGATTGAGCTCGCTGACAGCAGGAGCGCTGGACTGGCCGGAACGGTCGACCAGCACGTTGAGCTTGCAGCTCTTGACGAATTGCTGCCGCATCACCTGCACCTGGGCACTGCCAAACGGCGTCACGTTCGTGTCACCGGAAAGAAACAGGAATCGCTTGGCGATAATCTCATCCCGCATTACGTCGAGGAAATCCGCCACCTCCGGCGTCTCGTCGATGAGCTTGCGCATCTCGGTCATATAATCCGTCACCAGGTCGCGCACCAAGCCCTCCACATAACTTTCCAGGTCTTCCCGCTTGCGCTTTTCCAATGCGAGAATTTTGGGCTGCACCTCCGACATGCGATTGAGCAATTCCTTGCGCCGCTCCTCGATTTCTCGCCGCTGCTCCACGGGCAGGCTGAGGTACTCCTCCTCCTTCATGGGCCGCCCCTCGACGAGGGGAATCAGATTGACGCCCTGCTGGGAAGTCTGCATCACGAGATCAAGGCCCGAGGCATACTCTTCGACTTGAACGGAGTGTGATCGCTCCTCCTCTTCATATTGGCTGCGCATGTCCTGCATGCGGGCCTTGATCAGTGGCTGTTCGAGCAGCTTTGGAATCTGCTTATCGAGCAGCGATAGCAGCTCTTCGATCATCCGGTTGAGCTTGTGCCCACCACCCGGCTGAAGATAGAGAATCTTGGGCTTGCGGGGATTGGTGAAGTTTTGATGGAGGCAAATGTCCTTGCCGGGCGGTTCCTGGGCCGCTTTTTCCTCGATGACCCTTTGCACCGTCGTGGTTTTTCCGCTGCCCGGTGCGCCCACGACGGTAATATTGAATCGCCGTTCTTTGACGGAAAGGCCGAATTGCAACGCTTCCATACCGCGCGTCTGGCCGGGCAATTTCGGAGTCTGCTCTACTGTCTGATTGCGCACGATCGCCGAGTCCGTGCAGAGACAGGTTAATTCCTCGG
This sequence comes from SAR324 cluster bacterium, assembly GCA_022574555.1. Taxonomy (GTDB): domain Bacteria; phylum SAR324; class SAR324; order SAR324; family JACQKK01; genus JACZRV01. The sequence goes on along the minus strand of JACZRV010000031.1, from coordinate 12,322 downwards.
GAGTCAGGGGCTTGGGTTTCATAACACTTCCTTCCGATCACCGTCAGAAATGGAGAATCCTTTTGGTCAATGAAATCATTTTAGATTATAGCAATCGCATATCGCAGCGGGGACTCACAGATTGATCCACTCCGGCCCCTGGATCCACGCCGATTGGGGCAACTGTGGCCGCGGCGACAAAATCCCGGGACAATCCGGCGCGGGATCTCCCTTCGCGCATGATTTATGCATTTCCTTACCTCCAATACAACCTAATCCCTGCGGCGGACCCGGCGAAATATCAGGTCCCGGCACCGTAAAATTCACATTCACCCAAGGACGAAGACGCGATGACCAGACGCATTCTGTTGCCTGCCGCCATCATCACGATCATCCTGGGTGCCTGCGCCTCGCAGCAGAATGTGGCCATATCAGCCCTTCATCATTTTCACCGAGGCAATGACGCGTTTCAACTTGAAAATTACGCCGGCGCGATTCACCACTATCTGCTGGCCCTGGCGATGGACAATACTTCCGCGGATTTCCATTACAATCTCGGCTTGGCTTACTATCGCATCGATGAGTTTGAATCGTCGGTGGAATCGTTCGAGAACGCATTGGCCCTGGATCCCAAGCGGCCCGACGTGCATTACAATTTGGCACTCGCGCACCACAAGAGATACGATATCGATTCGGCCAACCTCCACTTCAATCGCTACCGCGCGATCTCTCGCTCGGACCCGATACTGACCAAGGATCGCACCGCCCGCCGTTCCGCGGCACCCAATTCCGCGGGATCGCTGCAACCGGCGGCCCGCCAGGCACAGCCCAATCGGCGCGAAAACATGACGGCGGCCAAACCGGCAGGACGAAACCGTCCGGCGTCGTCGCCCAACCCATTCGATGGTAACTCAAAATGGTGGATGGAGGATCTCCCGGCACAGTAATCGAATTTCGATCTCCGCGCTCCCGAAACGATGCACCCGGCCACGCCCCGAATTCCGTTGCGAATAAGGCCAAGATACCAGATCAGGATCAGGAGCGTCTGCTCTCGTTGCCCTTCCTGATTGCTCGCCTGGAATCGGAAAGCGACCAGGTGAAGATGTGGGCGGCCTACCACCTGGTGGACCGCTGGCAATCCGAAAGAAAACAATTCATCGAGCATTTGTGGCGGTCGCCGCTGCCCGAAATCCGGGAATCCGCCATCAATCTGATCGGAAAACATCGGATCGAGCAGTATTCCTTCCCACTATTGCGGGTTTTCACCGCAAACGAGGCCGGTATGCGCGCTTCGGCCGGCATCGCCCTGGGACGGCTGGGCTACGACGCCGCCCGCAAACCGCTCGAGGATTGGATTGATATCGCCCTGGCCAGTAACGAGCCCAAGATCCCCGAGATCGAGTCGGCCGCGGAAAGTCTGTTGATGTTTCAGCAACAACGCTATTGGAACCGGATTTTCAGTCGGCTGGAAAACAATAAGCTCAGCCATGCGGAATTCTTAACCCTGTTTCGCCTGCTTTGTACCTATGCCAAGGAGCCGGAGGAGTATGAAAGGCTCGCGGTGCTATACGGTGGTCCGCGCGAGGCGTATCACGATTTCCATATCTCTTCTCTTCTGGTGGACCTGGTGGGACGGCCCGGTATCAGCCGGTATTTCCAATCCCGCTTGAACGGCGGCTATCCACTTCCTGTCGCGTACCGCGAATGCCTGCGATTGCTGGGATACAACGACTTGGATGCCAACACCTGCCAACTCATCGAAGCGATGGAAGGGTGCACCAATCACGTGGCGGGGGCGGCCAAGTTTATCACCATCGCCTCGGCGCTGATTCAGCGCCTCGTTCCCGAGTCTTCGCACGTCGAGCGGCTGCAGTCGTTTCTCAGGGGTTGCTTATCCTGGCTGCCCCAATGGGAGGAAGCCATCCTCAAGGTGCGGGAGGTTGAATATCATCTGCTGCTCTCCTTGCCCCTCGTTGCCGTTTTGCAGCATGTCGAGGAAAAATGCCTGGCCCACCCGGAAGACGAAGCGTTACGGATCAGCCGAATTTACCAGTCGCCGCTGCTTTCTCCGGAATTCATGCGGCGGATTCTGATCCTGCTGGCCACTCCCAGTTACCCCCGCGATCGCGTTCGGCTGGGCTCATCTTCCATGGGCGGTTGGCTGTGGGACGAGGAGAAGGTTACCCTGTGGAAGTTATTTACCGACCAGCTTGACGAGTTGGATTACCCCTTCGAGCAAGTCTTGCCGCAACCCTGGGATTACTATCTCCCGGAATTGATGGACCGTCTGGATAACCAACTCACGGGCCGCTTTGAAGGATACATTAAAGCCGGCCGGAAGCAGGCGGTGGATTATGCGCTGGCGGTTTTCCGCTACCATGGATCATCGTCGATGATCGACAAGCTGCTGGAACATTTCGAGCAACTGGTCAACGAGCATCACGCCCAATTCTTGGACGTGATGGCCCATTTACCCGACAAGCGCTTCTTGCAGCCTCTGACCGCCCGCTACCGGGAAGGCGAACAAGATCTGGCGCGGCTGATCCGCTTCATCAGCGATGTCCATGGCCTGCCCCACCCACCGGCGGTCAAAGAGCAGGACAGCCCGCAAGGCGCATCCCATCAGATGCCCACCTCGGCGCGGCTGGTGTGTCCCCACTGCCATTCGGTCTACCAATACAACTTCGACGCGTTATACGTGAATGAGGAGCGCATCGAGCAGCGGCAGGCCCCCGAGTCGACGGATCTTTGGATCCCCAGCCCCATAAGCTGCAAAAATTGCGGGACGGAAGTGCCGTTGGAGCCTGACGAGTCATTCCGACAGGACCTATACGCCCAGTTGGCGGCCACGCGCATCCTGCACCTGCGTGATCATTCTCGCGATACGGCCAACAGCGTCCGGCTGATCGCGTTCCCGGTACACGACCGCAAAACGGTGAATCCTGCGGTTTTCCTGCAAAACGCCGCCCAAGCTCTACAAGGCCAGGTGGAAAAACCGGAAGACGTCCAATACCTCTTCGCCTTGGGGAAGTTCTACCTGGAAATCGGGCAGTGGGACCTGGCCAAGCGGGCCTTCGAGAAGATCCTGGCGGGGCCGATCAAGTATCCACGGGCATTGTATTATCTGGGCGTAATCGCGTTCCAGGAAAAAAATCTGTACGACGCCCGAGTCTACTTTTCCCGTTTGGTTGCCTCATGCAGCCCTGAGGAGTTCGACAAGGAACTGGACAACCCCCTGGAGATGGCCGAACATTATCTCAAGTTACTCGACAAGCGCGAGTTCAAGCGTTCCCAATTTCGTATCATTTCCTCCTGAGCATACGGCGTACGGAGCCTGAGCAAAATCCCTGAATAATTTCGGTGGCCCGATGGCGCCAAATATTTTCGGCGACCCAACGGCGCCGGATTATTTCGGTGGCCCGACGGCACGGGTCGTGACAGTCAAGATGGCCCCTGCAAACGATCTCGTCTACCTGGACTACAACGCGACCGCGCTTCTGCTTCCCGCTGCCGCGGAGCGGATGATGGCAGCTGCCAGGGACACTCCCGGTAATGCGTCCAGCCCACACCGGTTTGGCCAAAACGCCCGTAGCCTGCTGGAACGGGATCGCGCTCGATTGGCGCGATTTCTGGCATTCGACCGGCGCGAGGTGATATTCACCAGCGGCGGCAGTGAGGGAAACAATACGGTGCTGCACTGGCTGGCTGATCTGGGGGAGCCGGCCCATCTCATCACCTCGCCCATCGAGCATCCATCCATCCTACGCACCTGCGAATGGCTGCAAACCCGAGGCGTGGCGGTGAGCTACCTGCCGGTGGACCGGGAAGGAAGAGTCATCGCCGAGGGGGTGGCCGACTTGATAAGGCCCGAAACCCGCGTCGTTTCCGTGATGGCGGCCAACAACGAAACTGGGGTCATTCAGCCTCTGGCAAATCTGGTACGAGCCGTACGTGCCGCCCAAGGGGATAATAAGCCGATTCTGATCCACACCGATGCCGTTCAGGCATTCGGCCGTATTCCTCTGCCCCTGGGCGATTGGGGTATCGATGCGGCCACGATCACGGCCCACAAGCTGGGCGGTCCCAAGGGTATCGGCGCCCTGGCGATACGTGATGGGTGGCCGATTCCGCCACTGATCCACGGCGGAAGACAGGAGCGTGACCGGCGTGCCGGGACGGAGAGCGTCTTCCTCGTTGAAGGCTTTCTGGCCGCCGCCGAATATCTAAGCGCCGAATCCGCCGGCATGATGGCGCGCATCGCAGGTCTACGGGACCGCCTGATCGCAGCATTGTCCGGGTGCGAGGGCTTTTTCGTCGTGGGTGCAGCGGCCGAGCGGCTGCCCAACACCGCCAACGTGGGATTTGAGGGGGTCTCGGCCCAATCACTGGTCGTTGCCATGGACCTGGAAGGGATCGCCGTTTCGGCCGGTTCGGCTTGTTCTTCAGGGTCGATCGAGCCCAGCCACGTCCTGCGTGCGATGGGTCTGCCGGAAACGCAGATCAATTCAGCGCTACGAATCAGCTTGGGCCCCGGCACTACAGAAAACCACATTGCCCGCTGCACAGAGGTTATCTTGCGCCAAGCACAGCGCATGCGGCGCAGGCAGAAAACCCGGCGCGTCTCTGCCTGACAAACAAAATGGACCGAAATCTGCATATGGGGGGAACACAGCGGAATATCATGGGTAGCATTGCGGCAGGCATGGAGCTAGAGGTATGGTATTCGCTATGAGTCTGACTCAAATCAATTTGATCTCATTTTCGATCAGCCTCGTGTCAACGATTCTGGTAATAAGCCTGCTAACTTTTTCGGGAGCCATGGCTCAGGAGAGAGATATCGAAGGGTTTTACGACCTCGAGGATCTTGAGCGGCTGATCCAGATTGCTCGGGAATCCGGATTTACTCAGGAAGAAATCTCCGAGATCACGATTGAAGACAATGGCAAGATTATCAACGCACTTGAATATCTAGAAGCGCAAAAAAACAAGCTGAGGCTTGCCGACGAGATAGCCCGGGAAAAGGCTGCAAAAAAGTACCTCACCATACAAGATATTCTGCGGGAGTTGGCTAAGGACACCCAAGGAGATATCGAGCAATTGCGGGACGAGAGCGTATTTACGGATTGATCAGAACGCCAGCGGCTGACGCCGCATGGTTGGCATATTGAGCGAGCAGAACCCGGGCGGTAGCCGAGGAGCATCATGATTAAAGAGGATCAGCACCCAGTTTGATCATGACCATGAATGGACAAATATAACTTGGCGCGATGATCGAGAACACGGGTATCTGCGTGGACTCAGATGTCGAATAAGAAGGATTTGATCGTAACGGAACCGGCGGTGCTTTATTCGGCCGGCTAGAAATGTGCGTTGCGGGGTGCAATCATTTGACCAAATGCAAAATTTGGAATAGATTGAAGCGTCCAAAAATGACGCTCGGTCCTTTGTTCGGTAGCCAAGACCCGCATATTGACGAGTGAACCTCATCCCGAAAAGATTATGCAACTTACAACGACTCGAAGCATGTTCGATACGAGTCAATGGAAGGGGCGGGCCGGCATTCGTTAGGCCCCGTAACGGCAGCACCGTTGCGTGCGTCGGCAGAACAGGGTGATTGATTTCAGCGAGGGAGATTCGCATTGACCGTAGAAGCTAAATCCGATATCCAGGTTCACCGCCTGACGGAAGGAACGTTTCTTCTCTGTAGCCCCCAGGGAAACATACTTTTCGGGTGTCCGCCGGAAATTTTGAAGCGCATCCTTGCAGCCCATCTGCCGATGCCGGACACCGTGGTGGTTCCAGAAAAGCTCTTTCACCATCGCTCGTCCCAAGCCTCCCTTGAATTTCCGTTGTATCATTTTCTGTTCGTCCAGCGAGGCCTGGAGCGCAAACGGCGCTTCCAGGTGGTGGCCAACCCGAACCAATGTGGCGGTCTCGAGGAATTGCTTCGAGTCACGGTCGTCGGGCCGAACAAAGAGGAAATGGTCAGAGCGGGCACACGTGAGGATATCGCCAGCGATATTTACCAAGAGACCCACTATCTCAGCCTGAAAAATCCGGATACCGAGGCGCCGTATACTATTCGGGAGATGATCAACTTCTTTCCGTTATCCAAAGGGGAACGCTGCGAGATCTACCCTGCCAGGAGCAAGATGCCCGAAGTGCTGCTGGAACGATCGGGAGACGCTGAATTCCGCATTCTTTATGGCGAGGACGCCATCGATTTCGATCTCTCCGTCAGCAACCCCCAATCCCCCAATTACGATATTGACCATCAGACTTTCGATCGTTCTGACAACGTTTTCAAACTGGCAATTTTGGGACGAAGCAACGGGTTCGATCCCAGTGACCCGGCCAACGGCTACCTGATCAACGCCAACGGCCGGATCATACTGTGGGATTGTCCCGCCTATCTGAATATCCACTTGCAGAAGTTGGGCATAAGCCTCGATGATATTGACGCGCTGATCCTCTCCCACGTTCATGAAGACCACATAGATACGATCGAGTCCCTGCGCGATCCTCCCCTGGAACTGTATACCACGCCGGAAATCTACTTCAGCCTTCTCGTCAAGATGGCAGCGGTTTTCAATTGCTCCCTCGAGTCGGCCAGGAAGTATCACAATTTGCACCATATCGAGATCGGCAAGCCGATGGAAATTTGCGGCGCCGAATTCGAATTTTTCCATTCCGTCCACGCCATTCCCGCGCTGGGATGCCGCATGCGGGCATCGGTGCACGGCAAGTCCGGCCTACTGCATATTTCCGGTGACCAATTGTCCAATGCCTCTTTGGAGGAGATGAAATCTGGCAACGGTATATCGCACCGGCGCTTCGAACAGCACTCCAAGCCCCTAAAAGGAGATGAATCTCTGGTGTTGATGGATGCCGGAGGCGGAGCCATCCATGGTGACTACCGGGACTATCTGGACAGCAAGGTGCGCTTCGGTTTTATGCACACCGGACTGATCCAGGAGGAGTTGCCTCCTAATATGGAATTGGTGGAGTCGGGGCAAGTGCTCGACGTGATCGGCTGACGGGACTCTGCCCCGTTGGGCAGCCATCGCCCCAGCGGAAAGCCAGCGGAATTCCCGATCAAGGCTAAATCGCCAAGGGATAAGGATTAACTCGAAATCGTTTTCGTTTCCTGCTCGGAATTATCCTCCACGGTTTCCGTCGGTTTGGTAGTTGTCTTCCGAAAGTTGGAGATCATCTCGCCGAGTCCGGCACCGATTTTCGGCAGTCGGCTGGCTCCAAACACAACGATGACGATCACCAGGATAATCAGCAGTTCCTGCACACCTAAGCCAAACATCGATATCCTCTCACAATAGCGTCCCCGTCAAACGGGTTTCGACAAACCGCTTTCTTGCTCGCACACCGGTTTGCCTGTTCCAAATCTCACGATAATATGCGTCCGGTGCTAAGTCTACCTTTTTTCCTGGGACTCGTCCACGCAGATAGATAAGCCGCTCCCCAAACGATTTGCAACGTGCGGGGTTCTCGTGCGATAGGTGGATGCTGTTTACGCCCCAGTGGTGGGGCCAGGGGCAAAACTGACTGATCGGACGAAGAGCGCAGCACATGACGAGTGTGACAAATGGAATATCTCCCTCAAGCCCCGGGGAAGGCGATCCGCAGTGGGCACGCACCATCATCGGCGTGCTGAAGACCTATAATATCCGATTTCTAAATCTCGTCCCCGACGCCATCGGCGAGCGCCTGTTGCGCGTAGCTCGCGGCGACCCTGCCTTCGAGATCCTGCCGCTGACCCGGGAAGAGGAGGGTGTGGGGGTAGTCTGCGGCCAAGCGGTGGGTGGCGCGCGCGGCGTGCTGTTGATGCCCACTTCGGGGCTGGGCAATTCCCTCAACGCATTGGCTTCGCTGGCCATCCCTTACCGCATTCCGCTCCCGATGATCATCGGTTTCCGTGGTGATCTGGGGGAGTTCAACGCCGCGCAGGTGCCCATGGGGCAGGCCACTACCGCCGTCCTGGCCGCGCTCAATATTCCAGCCTTCACCCTCACCCGCGAAGACGAGGTGGAGCGCGTGACCGACGGCGCTCTCAAACTGGCCTACGCCAACGAAGGGCCGGTAGCGCTGCTGGTCTCGACCCAGCTGGCCGGCTGGAAGAACGAGAAATAAACCGCGACGATTGGGAAAGGCGATGATCGATCATCTGGAGGCGACCCGATACCTGGTGAACAGACTCACCGACGAACTGGTGGTGGCCTCACTGGGCAACGCCAAGTACGCCCTGTTCCAGTCGGGCGACCGCGCCCTGAATTTTTACTTGTGGAACTCCATGGGCATGGCCTGTTCCATGGGTCTGGGCATGGCCATGGCGCGGCCCGAGCGGCGGGTGATCATTCTGGATGGTGACGGCGCCCTGCTGATGAACCTGGGTTCCCTGGCCACCGAGGCCATGCGCAATCCGCCCAACCTGATCCACATCGTGTGGGACAACCGCCAATACCAGCTCACCGGCGGTCAGCCCACCTCCACTGCGTATCGAACCGACCTGGCTCGGGTCGCCGAAGGCGCCGGCATTGCCAACGTGGTGCGGGTGGAAAGCCTTTCTGCGTACCAACGCGCTATAGACAAGGCTTTCTCCCAACCCGGCCCCTGGTTCATTCACGCCCTGGTAGAGGCGGCCACAACCCACGTCCGTCCCCCCAAAAGCCCTACCTTCATCAAGCACCGGTTCATGACCGAGCTCGGCGTGTCTCATTGATCCCCCCCGACCGATACCGGCGGCGGCAATCTTGAAAAATTTATCGGGCTTCCCCGGACGGGGATTCAGGCGCTGCTCGCGTTCAAGGAACGCACATGCCTGGCGATTTGGAAATAGCGTGTGATCAGTTTCCCGGCTTCGTCGAAGCTGAGCTGACTGGCCGCGTCGCACAAGGCGCGGGTTGGATCGGGATGCACCTCCACGAACAGCCCCGCCAGATCGATAGCGGCGCAGGCACTCATCAGGGTGGGCAGGAAGTGCTTGGCGCCTCCCCTGGGGTCCGAGCTCGGAATGCCATATATGCGCACGGAATGTCCCGCATCGAAGATGACCGGATAGCCCATCTCCTTCATGATGTGAAATGATCGCGGATCGACCACCAGATCCCGGTAACCGAAACAGGTGCCCCGCTCGGTGAGGAAGATGGAGCGGTTTCCGGTGGATTCAGCCTTGGCCACCACCTTGCCCATGTCTTCGGGATGAAGAAACTGGGCCTTTTTCAAATTGATGGGCTTGCCCACCTGGGCCACGGCGATCACCAGTTCGGTCTGCATGGCCAGGTAAGCGGGTACTTGCAGCACATCGATCACGTCGGCCGCGCCCTGATCGAGTTCGGTAGGGTAATGAATGTCCGAGATCAGCGGAACCTCGAATTCCCTTTTAACGTCCTCCAGGATGCGCAGCGCCTCATCCAATGACAAGCCGGAGAAGTATTTCTCGGAAGACCGGTTGTCCTTCTTATAGCTGGACTTGTAAATCAGATCCACGTCCAACTCATGCGCCAGGTTCTTTAAATATTCCGCGGTGCGGAAGGAGGTATCGCGCGTCTCAACGACGCAATTTCCTGCCATTAGAACGAAGCGTTCATCGTTCCAGGTCAGATGCTCGCCGATCTTCATTTCCATTGAGCCCAATTCCTCTGCGAAAGGGTGCGCCGCGCAATTGACAGCGCATGAATACCCGCGTCAGCGGCGAAGGCCGTCATGCTGCGTCGCAAAAGGGGATGAGCGGCCACGTTCACGAAAAAGGGGCCGGCAAAGCTGCGGGCGTCAGTCGCACGGGTAAAATATTAGGCACTGATATTAAAGAATAAATTGGCTTCGTTTTGTAAATTCCCTCGACACCGCGGCCCTATCCGCACAAGCCTAGCGGCCCGCGGATGAGAAACCGTGACGGGATGTCTCGCGCCAAGCCGCAAAGCATGCCCTGAGCGCGCGCGAAGGGCGAAGTCGAAGGGGCGCAAAGAGATTGTCTTGGCGTCGCCGCCTTCGCGCGATTTTTTTTGTATCCGTTCATAGCCCACCAGGCTCAATAACACCCCGACCGCAAATGGCAAGTCGGCTAGCAGGATGTAGAGGTAGTGGTAATAATTTTCATTGGTCCCCAGGAGTGCCGTGATAAGTATGGCGGTCCCCCGGTCGCAATGCAGCCGGAATAGCCAATAGGTCAATGCCAGGCCGATCCCCCCCAACCCGACATTGATCACATGACTTGTGAGCAGGTGATCCGGGCCAAACAATGAGAACCCCAAAGCGGTCATGTAGGCGAGCCCGGGGTTAAGCCCCTTATGCAGACCATCGGGGTGCATGTATCCCAGGCCGGCGGCCAGATTGCGCCCGATATTCAGGTGTAGAGCGCTGTCCGGTCCAATCAGCCATTGATTGTTGAAGCCAGCCAATACGATCAACACGATCAGGCCGAAAAGGATCCTGCTGTGGCGCTCGCACCACGCGGGGATGGTCGTTGAAAGGTATTTATCACAAGCGTCGGGATGACTGGTGGCTGCTTCGTTGTTCATTCTGATTCGTAGAGATCGTCTGAGCCGGTGATGTTATTAATGATACCGGGTTTTCCCGGGTAAGGATTCGGCGAAGGCCATGTCACAGCGACCGTACACCCACCGGGGCGGGTTAGCCTCTTGCCTTGTGTTGCACTTCCGGTGTCATTCCATATCATGCCACTTATGACGACCTCCAAGATAGCTCTTGACCCCGGTCTGTTGCGTACGAATGAAATCTTAGCCGGGTCTCGTCACCATGGTGGCAGGGCAACGGATTCCTCCCGAAGCCCTACGCCCGTTAGAGTTGGTTTGTCGGCGAGGTCGATCGCCGTGCGAGTCAGCTTTGTCCTTGTCATCGCAGACGTTATAGCATTGAGTGCCGCTTCGCTCCTGGCGATTTATGGGCGATGGCTGGTCGGTGGCGAGTATTCGCCCTGGCTCTACCTCCAGCTGTGGCCCTTGATGGGGGTATTCATCGCTGCTTTTGCGATGGTGAACCTTTATCCATCCATCCCGCATTCACCGCCAGAGGAATTGCGACGGCAAATCATCGTCGTGTCAATCACGTTTCTCGGGATTGGAACCCTCATCTTTCTCAGTAGGGAGGGTGAGGTTTACTCGCGTACAATCCTGCTTGGGAGTTGGTTGGCGACTTTGCTTTTGTTGCCTTTAATGCGAGGAGGGGTGAGGCTGCTTTTCAGTCGAAAGTCCTGGTGGGGATATCCCGCGATGATTCTGGGGAGCGGCGATACGGGACGCAACATCACGGCAACGCTGGTCCGCCACCCGGAGATCGGCATACGTCCCGTTTTTATCCTCGGAGATGAATCCACGACCGCTCAGTCCATCGCCGGTGTGCCGATCATCGACCGCCTTCACCGCGTCCGCAAATACGCACGAGAATATCAGGTTCCATACGTCATCATCGCGATGCCCGATGTGAGTGCGAAGGACGCCGACAGGATCATTCGGCGTTTTAGCCGCTTGTTTCGGCATGTGATGGTCGTGCCCCCGGTCAAAGAATTCTCAAGCCTTTGGGTTTCCCCCGTAGATATTGGGGGAACCCTGGGCCTCGAATCACGCTCCCGCCACTTCGGATGGAGCCGACAGACCATAAAAAGAGTTCTTGACCTCATCCTTATCTTCTTGTCATTGCCCGTGACTTTACCCCTACTGGGTCTGATTGGGATCGCGATTAAGCTTGATTCGACTGGTCCGATCATTTACAAGCAGGAACGGCTCGGGCTGGGTGGCAAGCGATTTTCAATGTACAAATTACGGACCATGTGTGCCGATGCGGATCAGGTACTGGGAAAATATCTCGATCAAGACAGCCGCTTGAAGCAAGAATGGGAGCGTGACCGCAAGCTCCGTAATGACCCTCGTTTCACTCGGATTGGCAGGTGGTTGCGGCGAACCAGTCTCGACGAATTGCCCCAACTATGGAATGTCATCAAAGGGGATATGAGTCTGGTCGGCCCCAGGCCCATAGTGGAGGAAGAAGTCTCGCTCTATGGAAGGTACTACAGCATTATGTACCGTGTTCGTCCGGGCTTGACGGGGCTTTGGCAGGTCTCCGGCCGTAACAACGTCAGCTATGACGAGAGAGTCCAGATGGATTGTTTGTATATCCGCAACTGGTCCGTCTGGCTAGACCTGTATCTGATCATCAGGACCTTTCGGGCTGTGGTTTTTACCCGTGGGGTACACTGACTACGCGCGGTCAGAGGTGGACCAAAGATGAGGGTAAGACCAGGCGCGAGCCTGTATCAGGCCCTCCGTGGCGCAGCCGACTACGGCTGTTTCGGGCCCGTGGAAGTCAATCCGTG
>JACZRV010000153.1 GCA_022574555.1 SAR324 cluster bacterium | reverse complement strand
TCGGTGATGCGGCCGTGGGAACCCTTGACCAAGGTGGCATCCAGGGGGATGACGTCCATCAGGTAGCGGAAGCCCAGTTTTTTCTTGAGCAGTATCCACGCCACCTTGGCCTGAATCAGGGGAATGGAGGGGTCGGTGAACATCTCCACCGGGTCGTAGCCCGGTTTGCGGTGGATATCCACCGTTCGGGCGAAATCGGGAGCCACGGCATCGTCCAGCCAATAGTAGTAGGTAAACCATTTGTCGGCGCGGGCGATGGCAACGAGCTCGCCGGCGCGGGGATGATGCAAGCCGGCCTCCGCCTTGCCGGCATGGTCCAGCACCCTTTCGACGCCGGGTAAATCTTCGAGCAGTTTCTTCACCGCGCCGATCTTTGCCGCATCCTTGATGTAGACGTGGGCCACCTGATGGTCGGCCACGGCGAAGGCCTCGCTGGCGCCGGGATCGAGCATCTCCAGCCCGAGTTCGTCGCGTATGCGCACCAGGCCCGCTTCCCGGAGGGCGCGGTTGATGTGTACCGGCCCCGTCACGGGGGTGATGCCGTATTCCGAAAGGACGATCACGCGGGCGCCCTGCCCGCGGCAGTGATCGATCAGCCGGCCGCAGACCCGGTCTATCGCACGCAGCTCGGAACCGATGGCGGGGTCGTCCGCTCCCAGTTTCTGCAGGCTGTAGTCGAGATGGGGCAGGTAGATCAGGGTGATCGTGGGCGAATGCCAGTCGAACACGGTACGCCCGGCTTCGGCGATCCATTCGCTGGAGCGGATATCGGCCTTGGGCCCCCAGAAATTGAAAAAGGGAAACACGCCGATCTCGGCGGTGAGCCGGCGGCACAGGTCGTCAGGGTCGGAGTAAATGTCCGGAATCTTGCGTCCGTCGGAGGGGTAGATGGGACGCGGCGTCACCGACCAATCGACGCTGCCGTACATGTTGTACCACCAGAACAGCTTGGCGCAGGTGACTGATGGCTCGCGGCGGCGGGCGGCTTCCCACACTTTTTCGCCGGCGACCAGGCGATCGGACTGCCGCCAGAACCAGACCTGAGCCAGGTCGCGGAAGTACCAGCCATTGCCCACGATGCCGTGCCCGGCGGGAAGCCGGCCAGTCAGAAAGGTCGATTGCGCGGAGCAGGTGACCGCGGGGGTGACGGTGCTTAAGGTGCACCGGCTGCCATCGCTCGCCAGACGATTCAAATTCGGAGTGTGCTCCCCCAGCAGATTGCCGGAAAGCCCTGCTACGTCGATAACGACCGTCTGCTGCATGAGGGGACGGGTTAGGAATCCACCACCGGAGTTTGGCCCCGCAACACCGAATTGCCATCGTGCATCAGGGTTTGATCGATGCTGGGCCGGATATCGATGTCGGCCACGTCCAGATTGCCGCTCTGGGCGAAAAAGTCTACCGGGTTCTGCCAGACTATTTTCTCGATGTCTTCCTCCGCGATCCCTTCCGCCCGCATGACCTGTACGGTTTTGGGCACTTTGAGGGGATCGCTGATGCCCCAATCGGCGGCGCTGTTGATCAGGATGCGCTCGCAGCCGTATTTCTTGACCAGGGCGGCCATGCGGCCCTCGTCCATCTTGGTGTTGGGGTAGATGGAATGAGCCGCCCAGCAGGCGGTTTCCAGCACGATCGGCAGGGTCTCCTCGGTGTTATGATCGATGAGCACCTTTTCTTCCGGGAACCCGACGTCGCGAATCACCGCAATGGAGCGGATGGTGCCCTTTTTCTTGTCCCGGTGCGGCGTGTGCACCAGCACGGGCAGATCGTATTCCCCGGCCAGTTCCACCTGACGGGCGAACCACTTCTCTTCGGCGTCGGTCTGATCGTCGAAGCCCACTTCGCCCACCGCCACCACACCGTCCTTTTGCAGGAAACGGGGCAGTAGTTCCACCACCTCCTCGGCCAATCGTTGGTTGTTCGATTCCTTGGGATTGATGGAGAGGGTACAGAAATGGCGAATCCCGAACTGTGAGGCGCGAAATCGCTCCCACCCCAGCAGGCTGTTGAAATAGTCGATGAAAGCCCCGGCGGTGGTGCGCGGTTGCCCCAGCCAGAACGCCGGCTCGACGACGGCCGTAATACCGCCTTCAGCCATGGCGGCATAGTCCGTGGTGGTGCGCGAGGTCATGTGGATGTGGGGATCGAACATCTTCATGGCGCTGCTCTTTCGGGTTGATCGCTGCCGCAGACGAGTTCCCGTGACTCGGTTCCGGCGGCTCAGTTCCGGCGGCTCGGTTCCGGCGGCTCAGTTCCGTAAGCTACGGACCGCATTCGGTCCTTGTTCGGATTGGCTGCCTGATTATTGACTGCCTGATTATTGACTGGCTGATTGCAGGCTATCACGGCAAGCGGGCCAGGGAAGCCTCTATGGCGACTCGTGTTTTCTGGTCCGACTCGCTGTCATGCAACTCTTGCAACGGACCGCGGTTGGCCGGATCGCCGCTCAAGCCCAGACCCACCGCTGCCCAGTACCGGTGATCGGGATTTTCGTGCCTCAGATAACGGTGTACGCGGTGCAGCCCTGCAGGCACGATCCGCGGTGCGAGCACGAGCCAGATGTCGGTGGGCACCTCCCGTCCCGCGGCCTCCCGCTCGCTGACGTAGTCATCGGCCATACGGGAAAGCTCCGGGTTGAGACGGGATTCCAGATCGACGGTACGCGCGATGGCGATCCCGTTGAAAAGGCTTTTCAACACCAGCTGGTTGAAATTGAGTTCCGGAAAATACAATGCGGGGTAAGGATTTTCGCAGGCGATGGACTCGAACAGGTGGATGATGTTGGTGCGGCAGGCATCGACGGCAAGGTGCAGAAAACGCTCACAACCTGGCAGCAAGCCAAGCGCGCGCAGCCAGCTTTGCTGCTCGCGGCTGTCCCCTTGCCGGTAAATTTCCGCCACCAGCCGGTCGAAATCGTCCCGCGGGAGATGGGTCAACGACAATAGGAGCACCGCCCGTCCGGTCTCATCGGTGGCCCACCGGGTCAGGTCGAGCGGTGGATGCAATTGGTCCAGGCGCGCTTTTTCGGCATCGGTCAGATCCAAAGCCTGCTTGCCCAATCGCCGTGAAGCCCCCGTGTAATATCCGATCATCACGTTGGAATCGACCGGAGCCGCGGTGGCCTGCAGAGCCTTTTCGAACCAGTCCCAACCCTCCAGGGTCGAGCGCGATTTCACGAGATGCAGAAGTGTTTTCTTCATGAATCATCCGCGGATTTTTCCAACGGTTTTCCCACAGAGTTTCCCACAGAGGAGACGAGTGCCGCATCGTCCCGGTGTGCGCCTCCGGGTCGACACGATGGCTGTTCGTCGACGGCTCGTTGCTTGACAGCAGTCTATGAAAATTTCACCGGGGCGGGCAAGCCCCACGGTGCGCTGTCCGGGGTTGTATTGGGAAATTCGAGTCAGATGGCCGGGCCGGGCCGGTCGGAAAGGGGCTTCTGGCTGAAAAAAAGAATCAGGTGGTCGTGAGCCCGGCGGGCGTCCTCGTACCCAAGATCGATCAGCGCTGCCAGATAGTCCCGATCGAAGAGCAGATAGCTCACCAGATCGTTACTCTCGTCGGGCGAACCTTCCACGATCTTTTGGAAGAAACGCTGCACCGGACTCAATACCCGCTCCCGGCGTACAAGATCATTGAGATGGCGGGCGGCGATGGCGCCGATGTCCTCCGAAGGCGAAATCACAAAGGGTACGATCTTATTGACGGAATGGCTGCCTTGGCCCGGCACGTTGAGTGAGGCGCGGTAGGCATTCAGCTTTTCCAGCATGTCTGGCCCGAACACCGCTTCCAGGTCCTGAATCAGAAAATTGACCCATCGCAGGTTGCGCAGGTCGTAGTCCAGTTTATCCAGAAATATCGAATCGAGCAGTTGGCCGGAAATATCGCCCAGGGTGGGTTCACCGGCCATTGGCCGGAATACTTCGCCCTGCTTCGAGTGGCTGACCATCGAGATGATCAGCACACGCTCTGCACCCAGGTTGATCGCCGGGCTCAGTGGCGTGTTCTGGCGCAGGCTGCCGTCCCCGAAATAGGTTTGATTGATGCGGATGAGGGGAAATACGATGGGTATCGCGGCAGAGCCCAGAATGTGCTTGGCCGAAATCTGGCAATAAACCGGCAATTGCGCGCCTTTGACATAATTCACATCCGGGCCTTTTTCCACGAACACCACCGGCTGGCCGTTCGCCATTTGGGTCGCCGTAACCGTGATGGCAGCGATGACTCCCTGGGCTATGTTCCGGTGCATGTCCTTCCACTGTATGTTGCGGCGCAGGAAATGCACGGTCGGACTTGTATCCAGCAGCCCCTTGAAAGGAAAAGCCGTCACCGCTCCCAGTTTGCGTTCGATGATCCGATTGAGACCGAGAAAATTGGTAGCCGTGAAAAAACCGGTTTTCACCAGAAAGCCGAAAAGCGCGTTGATGTCCGTGCAGTAGATATCCCCCGCGGTTAATTCGCGCCACAACCGGCGTATGCGGGTTCCCTGGTAGACTGGATCATGGGCCGTGGATGCCAGGAACGCGGAGTTGACCGCGCCCACGCTGGTGCCCGAATAGATATCGAATAGGGTCGATTCAGCGATCTCGGGTGGGAGGGCCGTGCGCAAATAGTGCACAACTCCCGCCTCATAGGCGCCGCGCGCACCGCCCCCTGACAGCACGAGCGCGAATTTGGTCTTACGATCGTTTTTTTTGTTCATGGCGGAACGAGACCAGAGGCGCCGTCGGGGAAATGGCTGCTCGGGCACTGTCTACGGGTGCCGGCACCACCAAGCAGGTCACCCGAACCCATCTTGCAACGCGTTCCGAGGCCGCATTCAATAGCAGCGGCTCCGGGAATTGAATCTAAAATGATGGATGCTGGGCCCAGGCGGGGCAGATTAACATGCGACGGTGGGGGTTCGCTTGGAGGTGAGGCACAATCCGGTGCTTACAACAGTCCCAGTAAAAAACCAGCGATCCCGGCGGCACAGACGCCTTGGTAGGCCAGGCATTCCGCCTCTCCGACTTTTTTCATCTGCGGGTCGTAAACGTAGCTGCGTGTCGGCGTCCAAAAGTAATACCCGACAAGTTTATTCTCGGCGTTGTATAGGCGGTAATTCTCCGCCCAACCGATCAGGGTGCGCTCTTGGTCCTCCCGTATGACGAAAAGCCGCTGTCTGCCCTGAACCACCACGACCCCGATCGCCCCCTGGCGCTTGCCGGTGGAATCGAGCAGTTCGACGTAATTGTGGTAAATCAGGGCTTCGCCCCGCACCAAGCCGTTGGGCGCGATAATTTTAGCTTTCAAAGGCGGGAAATCCACCGCTCTCGCGTGCGGTAGCGCGAGGATCAACAACGCACAGATCAAGAAAAATTTTTGCTTGCTCATCGACGGATCGCCTCAGCTTTCATATTACCGGAAGCCTGAATCGGTGTCGACGGGGCTTCGCTATATTGCAATAGCGCACCGGCTCGATGCGCCTCCCGTCCGCAGGGGAATCCCCATCATCAGTTCGTAATCATACCCCTGGCCGTTCCTATCCAGCGGAATCTGACGACACGCATTGGCGGGACATCGATGCCGAGTCCGGTACATTTCCTACGGTGGTCCTACGGTGGGGCGATTCGCTCATTTCCCATTTCCGCCCATAAAATTCGATTACCGGGTTTTCATCCTTGTCAATGATGATATAATCATCAGAATTTGCAGTTGATCATCGCCGAGCCATTCCCAGTCGCAAAAATGGGTCTGTCATAGGTTATGGAATTAGGGTGCCATCGATCCGGGCAATATGGAATTCGACGATTTGATCGGGGACGTGAAGGATGATTTGGCCAAGGTGGAGCAACAGATTCTAAGCCATCTGGACACGGATATTCCACTGCTCAACGACGTGGCCAAGCACATCCTCAATTCCGGAGGCAAGCGGCTGCGGCCGGCTGTGCTCATCCTCTCGGCCCGGCTGTTTCCGGGAGCGGGAGACCAGGTACATCAGGCGGCCTGCTCCCTGGAGTTCCTTCACACGGCCACGCTACTTCACGACGACGTGGTGGACGGCTCCGACATGCGACGCCAGCGGGAAACGGCACGCGTGGTTTGGGGCAATGCCGCCAGCGTGCTGGTGGGCGATTACCTGCTCGCTTTGGCTTTCCGCTCGCTCACGCTGCTGGAAAACCTGGTGGTGCTCGATACGATATCGCACGCCACCTCGCTGATGGCCAAGGGAGAAATCCTGCAGCTGCTGCGCCGTTTCGATTCGGCGAGCCCGGAAGAATACATGGCGATCATCATCCACAAGACAGCTTCCCTTTTTGCCGCGGCGGCCAAAATCGGAGCCTGTTTCGGTGGGGCTCTGCCGGCGCAACAGGAAGCGCTGTATCGCTACGGACACCAGCTGGGCATCGCTTTCCAGATCGTCGATGATGCCCTCGATTATATGGCCGAGGGGGACAAGGTGGGCAAGCCCCTGGGCGCCGACTTGAAGGAGAAGAAAGTGACCTTGCCCCTGTCCCGATTGCTGGCTGTCGCCGATGAAGATGATACCCGCCGACTCCTGGCTACCCTGCACAAGGATCATATCGAAGACGACGATGTGGGCCCCGTCGTGTCACTGATGGGTAAGTACGACGTGTTGTCGTATACTCTCGACGAGGCCCGGCGTTTCGCGAACGAAGCCAAGGCCCAATTGACTGGCCTACCCGATTTGCCCGAGCGGCAAACCATGGCTCGACTCGCCGATTTTGTGGTGGAGCGTGATTTCTAGAGCCGTTGCAAAGCCTCCCGAATTGCTCAGCCTGGCACGCCGCACCCTGCTCTGGCACCTGGATGGGGAAGACCTGACCAATCCGGCCCTTTTCCCCCGTCAATCGCCGCCGCAGGCGTGTTTCGTCTCCCTCAAGCTGGAGCCTGGCGATCGACTGCGGGGGTGCATCGGATCTTTGGCGCCGACCAAGCACACTCTTGAAGAAGAGGTGGTGGGCAACGCGGTCGCGGCGGCATCGCAGGATCCGCGATTCGATCCGGTTCGGCGGGAAGAGTTGGCTCGCATTCGCATATCCATCGACTTGCTCACTCCGCCCGAATTTGTAGAAAGCGAAGCCGAACTCGACCCTTTCCGATACGGTCTGATCGTTCGCGCGGGAGATCGGTGCGGCGTTCTGCTGCCCGACCTGCCCGGCGTGCAATCGGTGGCGCGGCAAATTGCCATTTGCCGCGAAAAAGCGGGTTTGTCGGCAAACGAGATAATCCGCATGGAACGATTCACGGTGGAACGACTGGACGAAATGGAACCGGCGGTCCTTTAGCGATGCTCAGACGAATCAAAATCAAGCAGCTCAAACCAGGCATGTATGTGGAAAACCTGGACCGGAGTTGGCGATCGGTGCCCGTATTTCGCAATCGGATCACCTCGGATCGTCAGGTGGACCAACTCGTTCGCCATCGCGTGCTGGAGGTGGTGATCGATACGGACAAGGGAATCGACCTCACCACGCCTGGCGCCCAGCCGATAGGGAAAACCGCGGGCGAGGCGGAGGTTGGGGCTCCCCTCACCGATCCTGTTGCCTACCGAAAAGAAATCGTAGCCGCCAATACTGCCTACGAAATCGCGCAGATCTCGGTTTCCAATCTGATGGAAGCGGTTCGCCGTGGGGACAAGCCCGACGTCAGCTTGGCGGAGTCGGCGGTGGACCCCATGATCGCCAGCATCCTGCGCAACCGGGACGCCATGACCAGTCTGGTCAGTCTCAAGGTACAAAGCGACGCGGTGTATCAACATTCGATTCGCGTTTGTATCTTGTCCGCCGTTCTGGGCACCCGGCTGGGACTGTCCCAGCGCGAATTAAAGACGCTGGGCATGGGCGCTCTGCTGCACGATACGGGCAAGATGCGTCTGGAAACCAAGCTCGTGGACAAAGCCGGTCCGCTTTCTCAAGAAGATTTTGAAAAATACAAGCATCATCCCCTGCTCGGCGCACGGATTTTCGATGAGGCCCCGAGTA
The DNA here is from genome assembly GCA_022574555.1 of SAR324 cluster bacterium. Classification (GTDB taxonomy): domain Bacteria; phylum SAR324; class SAR324; order SAR324; family JACQKK01; genus JACZRV01. Next base: position 722 of record JACZRV010000153.1, on the reverse strand, counting down.
TCGAGAAGCAGTCCCTGCTGATACTGTTGCAACACCACGAGCGGGCGGACGGCAGCGGATTTCCCCAAGGTCTTACGGGAGACCAGATTTCGCGTATGGCCAAGATTGTCATGATCGTCGATACGTTCGATAATCTCACCGCCCGGGCATCGGCGGAACGTAAACAGACGGCCTATGACGCCCTCAACTGGATTCGCGACTGGGGCAGCGAGGGATTCGACGCCAAACTGATCGACGAGTTCGTCGAAGCCTTGGGAATATATCCCGTGGGCAGTTTTGTCCGCATGAACGACAACCGGATGGGCATTGTCATGTCCGTCCATCACAATCCGTCCCTGTTACCACGGGTCTGGGTAGTATTTGACGCGAACCAGAGACAACTGCCGAAGCCCGAAATTATCGACTTCGCGGATCAGCAAGCGACACCCCCGGCTGCCATTGTCGCCGCGGTGCTGCCCGAAAAGTTCGGGTTCGACCTGCCCGGGTATGCCAAGGCGCACGGGTTGCCGGACCGCTAGCGGAATCGAGGAAATCCATATGGAACGAGGTCCTAGTGTCCTGACTCAGAGGTTCGTTGCAAAAGTGTGATTCCTAGGGTCGTCCAGGATTCGGTTGCAATAGCGCTTGATGCTCTCGAGGATTTCATCGGCGGATTTGGTCCATTTAAAGGGCTTGGGATTCTCGTTGCTGACCTCGATGAATTCCCTGATGGCCTTTTCCAG
>JACZRV010000152.1 GCA_022574555.1 SAR324 cluster bacterium | reverse complement strand
CCTGCTTGACGAAGGCGATGACGTGGTCGGGAGTCCGGACGGGCTCGCGGTGGTTCGGGTCAAGGAAGGTCTAGAAAAAGATTATCCCACAGAATGGTTGTTTGCCGTACTCAGATCGGAGCAGATCAGGCTTCAGCTTTGGACCGAATCCGGTGGAACTAGCTATGGCAAGTTGGACGCCGACCGAATCAGGGAAGTTCTCGTTCCCGTTGCGACGGCGAATGAACGCAAGTTTATCGCTGGTAAGGTTCAAGCATGGGCCGCGAGTGTCAAGGCGAATATCGTCGCGTGGTCTGAAATAGGAATCGAGGGCGACAGGCGCCCAATTCTCAATTCGCCCCTGACCGGCCTGTTTGACGATGATGAGTCCGAGGTGATGGAGGATGAATACGACGCCAAGGTAGCGCAGTTACGACTGGCCGAAATAAACTCTAACCCAAAGAAGGTACTGAGAGGAAAGGCGCTGGATAAGCGGTTGAACCAATGGCAGGCGTAATGCCATGCCAAAGGCTCTATTTGGGCTTGGCTTTGCTCCCGCAGCAGTTGCATTCCTCGACGGGATGCCTCCCGGCAAACTGAGGGCTCGGATCAGCAGGAAGGCTCAATCCCTAGTCCTTGACCCGCATCCGCCGGGCTGCAAAAAACTAAAGGGTGTGATGGACGGGGATGACCCGGTATGGCGTATTCGCTCTGGAGCCTATCGCATTCTCTACATCGTGCGTGAAGTCGAAATCGTTATTCTCGACATAGGTCACCGAAAGGACGTGTACAAATGAAGCCGTACACAATAATCACCGACGATTTCAAGATGAACGTCGCCGAATCGGATAGGGTATCATTATCGCGGCCATGGGCCTTCTATTCAGGGAGGTACACGGCCCATCAAGAGGAGATTGCGATGGAAACGGCATGGTTTGCGGCGGGGTGTTTTTGGGGGGTGGAGGAAGCGTTCGCGCGGACGAAGGGGGTCGCGGGGACATCGGTGGGTTACATGGGCGGGAGGGTCGATCACCCCACCTACGAGGCGGTTTGCACGGGAAGCACGGGCCACACCGAGACGGTGCGGGTCGAATTCGATGCGGCAGTGGTCGCCTACGAGGGGCTGCTGGAGGTCTTCTGGTCCAACCACGACCCCACGCAACTGAACCGTCAGGGTCCCGACGTGGGCACGCAATATCGCTCCGCCATCTTTAGCGGCGATGAGGCCCAGGAATCCGCGGCCAGGGACTCCATGGAGCAACAGGCGCGATCGGGGCGATTCGGGCGGCCCATCGTCACGGAAATCGCGCCGGCCGGCGAATTCTGGCTGGCCGAGGATTATCACCAGCAGTACTTCGCCAAGCAAACGCGCCGGGTACATGGTCTTTAAACCTACTTTTTCGTTTTGGTTTATCTTTAGTATTATCCGCAGATTCACGCAGATAAACGCTGATTTATGCGTTGGATACTCCAATCGGCGTTCATCCGCGTTCATCGGCGGTTCCAAACAACAAGGCAACATTAATCGCCGCGCATCCGGGGAGATCACACCATGGCCGGATTGTATTACGAGGAATTCGAAATCGGGCAGGTGTTCGAGCATGCGCTCACCCGCACCGTGACGGAGATGGACAATATCCTATTTTGCGCGATGACCCACAACCCGCAGCCCCTGCACCTGGACGCCGAGTTCGCCAAGGAGACCGAGTTTGGACAGCGGCTGGTCAATAGCTTGTTCACCTTGGGCCTGATGATCGGCGTGAGCGTCGGGGACACCACCCTGGGCACGACCATCGCCAATCTGGGGATGACGGATGTGAAATTCCCCAAGCCGGTATTCCATGGGGATACCCTGCGTTCCGTGACCACGGTGCGGGAAAAGCGGGAAAGCAAATCCCGCCCCGACGCCGGCATCGTGGTGTTCGAGCACCGCTCGATCAATCAGCGCGGCGAGGAGGTCGCCTTTTGCGTGCGCTCGGCATTCATGAAAAAGAGGCCGGCATGATCATGCGTTCCTGGCTCTTCGTGCCGGGCGACAGCGAGCGCAAGCTGGCCAAGGTGGAGCATACTCCGGCGGACCTGGTGATCATCGACCTGGAAGACTCGGTAGCTGACGACCGCACGGCCATTGCCCGGGAGATGACGCGGGAATACCTGCAAGCCCACTCGGAGCGCTCCCAGCCCCAATTGTGGGTGCGGGTCAATCCGATGGATACCGACAAGGCGTTGGCGGATCTGGCCGCCATCATGCCGGGCGCCCCGGATGGGATCGTCCTGCCCAAGACGGATTCCGCCGCCGATGCGATCCGGCTGGATCATTACCTCTCCGCCCTGGAGGTGCGCGAGGGGATCGAGCGCGGCCGAACCAAAATCCTCCCCGTGGCGACGGAGACAGCCCAGGCCCTGTTCACGCTGCACAGCTTCGTGGGCGCCACGCCGCGGCTCTACGGCATGACCTGGGGTGCGGAAGACCTCTCCGCGGCACTCGGCGCGAGCAGCAACAAGGGGCCCGACGGCACCTATGACGACGTCTACCGGCTGGCCCGTTCACTCTGCCTGGCAGCCTGCAAGGCCGCCCAGGTGGAAGCGGTGGGCTCGGTGTACACCGCTTACCGCGATCTGGACGGACTCAGGGCCGAGGCGCTTTACGACCGGCAGGCCGGCTTCAGCGGCAAGATCGCCATTCACCCCGATCAAGTGCCCGTCATCAACGAAGCATTCACGCCATCGGAAGCGGAATTTGCACACGCCCAACGCGTAGTAGACCTGTTCGCGGAAAACCCTGGTGCCGGCACCATCGGCTTCGAAGGTAAAATGCTGGACAAGCCCCACCTGAAGCAGGCCGAATACATCCTCGCCATGGCCGCCCTGGCCAAACAGCGCGGATACTGATCCCTACGATGATCCGGCAATCCCGGCCATCCCGCCCATCCTGTGAAACAACGCGGCGGCAACACCGCTCTGTGGAAAGAGCAAAGTCGCTGCCGGGGATTGTCCCTCCGCATCAGTCATTCTTCATGGAGATGACTTTGGCTGGAGCAGGTGGAGGGGTCTGCGGAAAACAGCTAACCATTGCCTGATGCAGTTTTGGACGGTCTGTTTCGGACTTCAATGGGGAGAGTGATTTCCATAAGATAATTATTGATTTATTCCCGGAGGCGTAGTATAATTATCTCCCCTTGTTTGATCTGTAGAAGGATGGGGATCTTTCGTTCGAGGGAAGGATGATTCAGTTCAAATCTTTCGTAGCCTGTGTTGGTGGGGGCCTGACGGCCCCTTTACCGTAGCCGATACCGCTCAATCGCCGCCTGGGACTGATCCTGATCGCCTGCACTGTCCTGGTTATCGCAGGGTGTGGCGATGATTCCAAAGTCAAGAACCGCAAAAAATCCGCAGCGACAACGCCACCGGATGTCACGGACTTCACGGCGACCCCCGGGGACGCGGTGGTCGATCTGGCGTGGGTCAATCCCAATCTCGCGGATTTGGCGGGCGTGCTGATCCTGCGCCGTGACGACGGCGAGGACCCGGCCGGCCCGGACGATGCGGACACGGTATTGGTTTTTGAGGAAACCGGTACGGTCAAGACGGATATGGGGCTCACCAACGGCGTGACCTATCACTATGCCGCTTACGTCTACGACGCCGACTCCAATTACTCGGCCGGTGTTACGGTTGAGGCCGCCCCGATCGCCTCCGGCGGGGGTGGCGGTGATGGGGGCGGGGGCACCGGAAACAGTCCCCCGGTGGCCATCGGCGGCAACGCATCGACAACCGAGGGCCTGCCGGTATCGTTCACCCTGACCGCCAGCGACGCCGATGGCGATCCTCTGGTCTTTACCGTGGTGGCCTCCACGGCCAATGGAACCCTGACCGGAACGGCACCGACCCTCACCTACACCCCCGACCCAGGGTTCAGCGGCACGGACAGCCTGACCTTCAAAGCCAACGACGGCACCGTGGACAGCAACACGGCGACCTTCTCCATCAACGTGGACGCCGCGAGCATGAGCCTGACCCTGGTCACAATCACCACCGAGAGTCCCTCGGTCGTCAACGCCGCGGTGCGCGTGCTCGACGCCTTGACTGGCGCGCCGATGACAACCCTTACCGCGGCCGATTTCGGAGCTAGGGAGGATGGGCAAGCTATTTCCAACACTGAGTCGTTCCTGGATGTCGTATCAGTCGCGGATGAGGTTCCAAACGTAACTTTCACCATGTTTACTGCGCTACTAATCGACATCAGTTCGTCGATTCTGCTTAGCGATCTGGAGGTGATAAAGGCGGGAGCACGGTCCATTATCGTCGACCCGGGAAGTTGCACCTACGGCCAAGCCGGTTATCCGGAGGGTTGTGCGAGCGCGCTTCTGCCCAGGCAAAGGGTAACCATTTACACATTCGACGACGTGGTCACACCGGTGGTGGGATACACTCAAAATATTCAGTCATTGCTGGCGGCCATAGACGGCATCGCGCGAGGCGGTCCCTCTACCAATCTCTACGGGGCGTTGATTACAGGATTGGACAGCTTTACGAACACATTCACGCTGAGCGTAATCAACTACGGGAACTTGATAGTAATCACCGACGGCAACGACACGGCGGGGATAAACACACTTTCGGATGTGCTCATGGCCCGCGGCGGCAAGTCCGTGTTCGCCATCGGCGCGGGTATCACGGACTGGAACGCCCTGGATCAGATCGCCAACCGTGGCACTTATTCCATTACGGATTTCTCCGGGCTGCAAGCCGCCCTGGATCAGGTCAACTACGAACTTGAGAACTTCCACGCCGGGCTCTATTCAGTCTATTACGCCAGCCCCAAACGCTCCGGCACGCACACCTTGGAGGTATTCATTGTCGGAAACTCAAACTTAGGTCCGGACGCGACCGTATCCGGCACCTTCCCCGCCGATGGATTTAGCAACGTAACGCCGCAGTTAGAGGTTCGTGGGCCGACCGGACTTTCGTTGAGCCAGACCGTTGATCTCAAGGCCATCACCCGCTGGACCCACGACCCCGTGCAATATACCTGGGAGGTGGACGACGCGACGGTGGCGACCATTTCCCCGGACCCGTTTGACACCTCTACCGCCGTAGTCACCGCCGCGATCGTCTCCGGCCAGGGCGACGTGACCGTCACTGTCAACGAAACAACTTTCAGCCTGGTGGCTAACAATCCGATGAAGGTGGCGGATATCTACCTGACGGGCATAGGACCTGGAGAAAATATTATACTGGGCATTTCACGCGACGCTGAATTCACGGCGGAAACCCCCAATGCTTCCGCTAACCCTCTTTATGAATGGGAAATCGCCAATCCCGCCATTGCTACACTGAGCAGCTCCATTGGCAATTCGGTTAACATTAGCATCGTAAGCACCGCCGACACATCGCTGACCATCGACGATGCGGCCAACGGGCGTAGCCGTACCATATCAGTCATCGTTTCTGATGTGGCAGTCTCGGCGGGGGTGTCGCACACCTGCGCCCTGGACGATAAGGGCGTGGTCTGCTGGGGCGGCGCATTTTTTGGAGCAACCCCGGCGCCCGATGATCTCTCGAACCCCACCCAGGTCACGACAGGCGATATCCACACCTGTGCGGTGGACGACAGCGGCGTGGTCTGCTGGGTCTGGGATAACTACGGTCAGAGCACGGTGCCTGGGGGGCTTTCGAACCCCACCCAAGTATCGGCGGGGGCCCGGCACACCTGCGCGGTCGACAACAGCGTCGTCATCTGCTGGGGTCATAATAACTACGGCCAGGCCACAGTGCCGTGAGGAGGCGGCGTCGCCGTGGGCGGCGCCTATATGTTCGGCGAATAGCGCCATCCGGCTTCGCAGCGGCGCTCACCCGCCTGTTTCCCTTCTACCCCGCTTTTTATTCACCCGCCCCCCATGCCAGCGAAGTATTCCGCCCCCCCGCCTATCGATCTCCTCGTCGCTGAGGTCTTCTTTGTGGGTGGCGATGGACCAGGCATGGCCGAAGGGATCGACGACCTTGCCCCTGCGGTCGCCCCAGAAGGCGTCCATCATGGGCATGTTGACCGTGGCCCCGGTGTCCACGGCGGATCCAACTATTCGCACTATCCCTATGGAAGCTGCTGGAAGAAATCGTTGCCCTTGTCGTCCACGACGATGAACGCGGGAAAGTCCTTGACGGTGATCTCCCAGACCGCTTCCATGCCCAATTCCTGGAATTCGACCGGCTTGACCTCGGTGATGCAGTCATGGGCCAGCATCGCCGCCGGGCCACCGACGGAGCCCAGATAGAAGCCGCCGTTGGCCTGGCAGGCCTCGGTGACCGCCTTGGAGCGGTTGCCCTTGGCCAGCATAATCATCGAGGCCCCCAGTTTTTGGAAGTAGTCCACGTAGGAATCCATCCTGCCGGCGGTGGTGGGGCCGAAACTGCCCGAGGCATAACCCCGCGGCGTCTTGGCCGGCCCGGCATAATAGACGGGGTGGGCCTTGAAATATTCGGGCACCTCGCCTCCCGCCTCCACCCGTTCCTTGAGCTTGGCGTGGGCGATGTCCCGCGCGACGATCAGCTTGCCGCTCAGGGCCAGCCGCGTGCGAACCGGAAGCTGGGTGAGCTGGGCCAGGATTTCCGCCATGGGCCGATCGATGTCCACCCGCACCGCATCGCCCTCGGTCACCGCGCTGGGTTCGGGCAGGAAGCGCGCGGGGTCGGTATCCAACTTTTCCAGGAACACGCCCTCGGCGGTGATCTTGCCCAGGATGTTGCGGTCGGCGCTGCAGCTCACCCCCAGCCCGACGGGCAGGGAGGCGCCGTGGCGGGGCAGGCGGATCACCCGCACGTCGTGAGCGAAGTACTTGCCGCCGAATTGGGCGCCGATGCCGCCGCGTTGGGCCAGTTCCAGCACCTCCGCCTCCAGGCCGCGGTCGCGGAACGCCGAGCCGCCCGCATTGCCCTGGGTGGGGAGGTGATCCAGGTAACCGGAAGTAGCCAGCTTGAGGGTTTTCATGGTGGCCTCGGCGCTGGTGCCGCCGATCACGATCGCCAGGTGATAGGGCGGGCAGGCCGCGGTGCCCAGGGAGGAGAGCCGCTCGCCGATGTAGCGCGGCAGCGCCTGGGGATTGAGGATGGCGCGGGTCTCCTGGAACAGAAACATCTTGTTGGCCGAGCCCCCGCCCTTGGCCAGGAATAAGAACTTGTACTCGCCGCCTTCCGTGGCCACGATATCGATCTGTGCCGGGAGGTTGCTGCCCGTGTTGGCCTCGTCATACATGGTCAGCGGCGCCATCTGGGAATAGCGCAGGTTCTCCTCGGTGTAGGTGCGGAAAATACCCCGGCTCAGCGCTTCCTCGTCGTTGTAGCCGGTCCAGACCTGCTGCCCCTTCTTGGCGAAGACGATGGCCGTGCCCGTATCCTGGCAACTGGGCAGGACGCGATCCGCGGCGATCACCGCGTTTTTGAGCAGGGCCAGGGCCACGTAACGGTCGTTGTCCGAGGCCTCGGGATCGTCCAGGATGCGCGCCAGGGATTCCAGGTGGTGCGTGCGATAGAAGTAGTTGATCTCGCTCAGCGCCGCGCGCGCCAATTCCGTCAACCCTTCCGCCGCCACCTTGAGCATGGTCCGGCCCTCGAACTGCGCCGTGGAGACGTGATCCGCGGTCAGCAGCCGGTATTCGGTGGGGTCCTCGCCGAGGGGGAAGGGCGGGACATATTTAAATTCGGGCATCTCTTGATCTCCTGGGGTGGCCTGACCGAGGGGGAAAAATGGATCGTAGGCGTTATCAGATTTTGGTTTGATTCGGTTCGTCATGTCCGTCAATCCGATGAACCAGCATGCGGGGTATGATTACAATTATACACACACCGCACACGGACGCACCCGCTTCGCCGCGTTGACATTCCTGGCCCTCCGGGAGCAAATAGGGCTTTCTCCCCGTTGTTCCATGACCAGAAGGAGGCATGGCAATGGAACCCACCCGCGCCAATCGCAGGCTTTCCGCCATATTGATGGCCGATGTGGTCGGATACTCCCGCCTGATGGGGGCCGATGAGGAAGCAACGGTCTCCACCTTGCGAGCCTACCGCGAGGTCTTCACCGAAACTATTCCGAATTTCAACGGCAGGGTGGTGGACGCCAAGGGCGATGCCCTGATGGCGGAATTCGCCGCCGTCACCGAGGCAGTCGCTTGCGCGGTCGAAATCCAAAGAGAGCTGGCCGAGCGAAACAGCGGATTGCCCGCGGAACGGCGCATGGACTTTCGCATCGGGATCAACCTGGGTGAAGTGCTGGTGGAGGGGGACGAGATATTCGGCGACGGCATCAACGTGGCGGCACGGCTGGAAGGTCTGGCCGAACCAGGAGGCATTACCGTCTCCGGGGCCGTTTACGACGCGGTCAAAGGTAAGCTCGGCTTGGAATTCCAATCGTTGGGCGCGCAAAAGGTCAAGAATATTGCCGATCCGGTAAGAACCTTCCGTGTCCTCTCCAAGCCCGGTGCCGCCGCGCATCGCGTCGTTCGGGCGGGTCGCCTGGGCGAACGCAAGGGCAAGATCATCGGGTTCGTTGGCGCTGCAGCCATCGTGGCGGCTTTCATCGCTGTGGGGGTCTACTACCTGCAGCCAACGGGGGAGCCCGCCGATACCGCTGACTTAAAAACCGGCCCATCGGTTTCCGACAGGCCCTCCATCGCGGTGCTGGCCTTCAAGAACCTGAGCGGCGACCCTGAGCAGGAGTACTTCGCCGACGGCTTTTCCGAGGACATTATCACCTCGCTGTCCAAGATAAAGCGCATGCGGGTCATCGCCCGCGAGTCGACGTTCCGCTATAAGAACCAACCGTTGGACGTGCGGGACGTGGGGCGGGAACTGGGGGTGCGGTACGTCCTGGAGGGGAGCATCCGCAAGGTGGGTGACCGGGTTCGCATCAACGCCCAGTTGATCGATGCGTCCGACGGCTCCCACATCTGGGCCGAGACCTATGACCGGGTGATGACCGACGTTTTCGCCATCCAGGATGAGATCAAGAACAAAATCGTGACCGAGCTGGATGTGATGCTTACGGAGGGAGAGCAAATCCGTGCATGGCGGAGGGGAACGGAGAACATCGAGGCCTACGAGACCATGATCAAGGGCTATGAGTTGTTCTTGCAGCAGACCCCGGAAA